>JBFYZC010000216.1:0-8447 GCA_041309705.1 Bacillota bacterium
TTTTTTATGGGTAAAGAATCTGATTTTGTGGTTTTTTTATTGGAAAAGGTTATGTGATTAAGAGAAAAATTGGTAGATTTTGCAGGAAAAATTTCACTCTATACCGAATAAATGTTCATAAATATTCGAACGTTTTTTCGATTATGTCAAACTGGAGGGAATTTCATGAAATGGGTAGAGGAGATTATGAAGAAGATAAAGGTTCAAGATCAAAGTTTTTTCTTAAGCAAAATGGGAGAGCAGGTATTGGAGGATTTAGTTTCATTAGGAAAGGAGGATCTCTTCATATTAAAAAATGCAATTAATTATGTGCTGAAGGGTGAACCAGTTGAGGTACTTTTGAAATTAAGAAATGATCCTAAGTATAGTAAAGCTTTAAAATTAAGCTGTGTGGAATGGAAAAGAAACGGGCGACAGATCTTTCGTAAGATTGATCCAACCCAACCAGCATGTTACTTGCGTTTACTTCAGGTTTATGAAGCAGCGGCACTTGGTAATCCTGACCATCGAAGGAGAATTGATCTTTCGGGAGTTAGCTTTTGGATGGAGATTTTGATTGATGAAGCAACTGGTTATTATGGATACTCTTCGCAGAACCAGTTCCCTGCGGGGATTGATTATGCTTTTGTAGAGCAGTTGCTGCAATTAGCTGATGAACCAAGAGAGATGTTGGTGAGAATAGCTTTTCTTTCGGATGCCAAGGAATATTCCACTGCATCATTGGTGAAGACAATCTGCAGTTTGAAAGGGTTTCATTTGGCTCTCTCTAAGCATCAAGCAGTAGTGTTGGAGGCACTCAATCATGGGGAGGCGCGTCAACGTATACAAGCTTTGGAAATTCTCTATCATGATCAAGTAGAACTTTTGCCCTGGCGCGAAAAATTAATTGAATTAGCTTGTGGTTCGGCGAAAACAGTGCGGGAAGTAGCGCAGAAGATTATTCTGAATCAACCTGAGATTTTTAGAGATTCATTAGCTGAAATAGTGATCAGTGGCGATGCTTCTAGTAAACAAGAAGCGATTCGTCTTTATGTACTGCTTGCGCCCAGAGAAGCTACTGAGCTTTATGCTACCCGTCTAGAGGTCGAGCGTGCTCCAAAAGTGGTGGCAGCTTTAAAAACCGCTTTGGCAACTTTGAAAGTTACTACTCAGACTAAGGTTAATCAGGAATCGAAATTAGAATTAGCTCCATTAGCAGAGCTGGAGTTAATCACACCACTTTCCGAGGGAATCAAAGAGATACTTACAGGAATTATTCAGAAATATAATCAGATTGCCACCGAACATAATGAGAAACGAAAGCATGAGAAGTGGTTTGCCAAGATGAAGTTGGTCGATGAGAATACTCTGCCAAAAGTTTTTGTGATGCTGGAGAATTTAGTAGTCGAGAAAGAGACCAGAAGTTTGTGGCAGGTTAATTTCTACCAGGTAGAAAAAGAATGGCAGCAATTAATGGCACATCCAGATCTGCAGCTTCTGCAATTACTGCGGCTGTTAATTATCTCTGGTGAGTTACATTGGAAGAGAGGAAAAAGTGTAAACCTTGGGTGGTCAGGCAATCATAAGTTACAATATTTTTTACAGACCCATGAAAGTACTGATGACCTACGCAAGTTAGCTTTGGGAATGAAAACGATTGGCATCGAAACCACTGCCTTGGCATGGTACTATTTTGAAGATTACTATACTTTGAGAAAGATGACTCAGAAACCAGAACTTTATTGGATGTACTACGCTGGAAACCAGGAAGTTCTGGCAGAGATTTTAGGAATTACCCCAGGAACACATGAGATGCGTCAATATGGGGAGCGCGAGAGGCGTCAAGCGACATTGCGAGTCTTGGGAGTATTTCCAGAGATTCCACTACTTTTTCAGGTGAAACTTTGGGAGTTGGCTCTGGAGGGACCGAAACATGAAAGAGGGCTTGCTCAAGTTTGCTTGGCTAAATTACCAGAAACTGCCTCGCGTGTCGTGGAATCTCTCAAGGATGGACGACAGGAAGTGCGTACTAATGCAGCACGTTGGTTGAAAGAACTACATTATCAGGGGGCAGTTCCAGAATTAAAGCAGGCTTTAAAGAAAGAAAAAAATGAACATGCCAAAGGTGCTATGATGGAAGCATTGGAGAGTCTGGGCGTGCCAGTCGATGAATTTTTGGATTGGAAATCACTCAAGCAAGAGGCAGAGAAAGGTTTAGTAAAAGGAGTGCCAACGCAATTGACCTGGTTTCCTTTTGAGACTCTGCCAGAACTGCATTGTGAAGATGGCAAGTTAGTTGAGCCAATTATTTTGAAATGGTTGATTATTTTGGCTTGCAAATTGGGTTCACCTGAGCCAACCCCAGCTTTGCGGAAGTATGCTCAGTATTTCAAGCAGACTGAACGACGCGCTTTAGGGAAATATATCGTCCAAGCCTGGCTGACCCAGGATACTCTGCCGCGTTATAATATGGAGACTGCTTTACCAGTAGCTAAGCAACAAGCCCAGCAATATCTGAGGTGGTATCCGGATAGAACCGAGGAAGATTTGATCAAGATGTGCTTGAATAATCTTTTGAATGATTGTTTGGGATCAGCGACAAAAGAGAAGGGGATTCTGGCGGTAGCCGCAGTCTGTAATGGAGCAGAGGTCGTACCAATGGTCGAGGCATACCTGAAGAAATGGTATGGGCAACGGTTGCATCAATGTAAAGCATTGATACAAATGCTAGCCTGGAATGAAGAATCAGTAGCAATCCAGCTATTACTCTCAGTTGCCAATCGGTTTCGCACCAAAGGGATTCAAGAGCAGGCTAATCAATGCGTCAATGAATTAGCCGAACGTCAAGGTTGGACTTTGGATCAATTAGCGGATCGCACGATTCCTACGATTGGCTTTGATGAAAAACGAACTTTAAGTTTGGATTATGGAACACGGAAATTTTTCTGCAAGATAAATGATAAATTAGAGTTTCAACTTTTTAATGAAGCTGGAAAAGAGTTGAAGAACCTTCCTGAAGCAGGCAAGGATGATGATCCAGATTTAGCGAAAGCTGCTAAGAAGGAGCTTTCTGAGGCAAAGAAACTCTTCAAACAAGTCTTGCGCCTGCAAGCGGAACGTTTATATGAGAATATGTGTACGCAACGGACTTGGAAATTTAGTGAATTAGAGATTTTTCTATTTGCGCACCCAATTATCAGTAATTATTGTCAGCGCTTAGTCTGGGTGGAGATAATCTCAGGTAAAGCAGCACAATCCTTCCGCTTGATGGAGGATGGAACGCTTACGGATTATGAGGATGCTGAGGTGAAGATCTCACCAGAGACGGAGATTCGTCTGGCACACTCATGTAATCTGGAAACGAGTATCTCTGAGGCGTGGCTCGCGCATTTTGCTGATTATGAGATTAAGACCTTGTTTACTCAGTTTGGCAAGGAGAGCTTTGATCTAGCTAAGGTGAAGAATGCGGATGATAATCAGGATTATCTTGGTTATCTGATTGATAATTTCAAGCTGCGGGGAATTTTGGTAAAATTGGGCTATGTGCGGGGACAAGCTGAAGATGGTGGCTTCTTTTATCAGTATCACAAACGCTTTAATGGTTTGAAACTAGAGGCAATCATTGAATTTTCCGGGGTACCTCTACCAGAAGAGAATGTCAAGGTCGCCCTGAAGGAGATGTATTTTAGGCAGTTAGTGGAACAGGATGATTATAACGACCAATATAAGGTCTCGTTGAGTGAGATTCCAGCTGTCTTGTTAAGTGAGATCTGGAATGATTATCGCGCGGTAGCGTTGGTAAGTGAAGGATTTGATCCTAATTGGGAGAAGAAGGTGGCATATTGATGGAAACAAAAGCGGATGTTTTAAGAGCAGCAGCGGAAGAGATTTGGGCGCAGGAGTTAGCAGCCTTAAGAGCTAATGATGTAGGCCCGAAACCTCCAGGCTGGCTGATGAGCCCGAAAGCAGTACGTCAGTTTATTCTTGGCTCAAATGAGAAAGCACTCACCCATGAATGGGAAGGGCAGACTTTAAAGACAGTGATTACGAAGAAATTCTATGGAGACGATTTGTTAATTGATCGTTGTATTGTAACTTTGATGGGGAATCGGGGCTTGCTATTGGTTGGTGAACCTGGTACTGCCAAATCGATGCTTTCTGAGCTCTTAGCAGCCGCGATCTCTGGAGCTTCTACCAATACCATTCAAGGAACGGCGGGAACCACTGAGGATCAGGTGAAGTATTCCTGGAATTATGCCTTGCTTTTAAGCGAAGGACCAAGTCTACGTTCTTTAGTGCCAGCCCCAATTTTTACAGGAATGACCAAAGGGAGCCTAGTGCGTTTTGAGGAGTTGACCCGTTGTGCCTCCGAGGTACAGGATGCTTTGATTAGCGTGCTTTCAGATAAAGTACTCTTGATTCCAGAGTTGGGAGATACTGCAGGGGTCTTTCATGCCCAGAAGGGCTTCAATATCATTGCGACCGCGAATTTACATGATCGAGGGGTGAATGAGATCTCCAGTGCCTTGAAGCGACGGTTTAATTTTGAGACGGTACAGCCGATTGCGGATAAGGAATTAGAGATTACTCTGGTAAAACAACAAACTGAGCAGTTGTTAAAGGAAGCTCAAACCGAGGTGCAGATGGAACAGGAAGTGTTGGAGCTATTAGTGACAACTTTTCAAGATCTTCGTCTCGGGAAAACTACTGAAGGAACGGTGGTGGAGCGACCTTCCTCGGTGATGTCTACGGCTGAGGCGATTGCGGTGAACTTCTCGGCTTGTTTGGAGGCAGCTTATTTTGGCTCGGGGCAACTGGAAAGTAGTCAAATTGCCAAGCAATTAGTGGGCACGGTCTTAAAGGATAATCCAGAAGATGCGAAAAAGCTGAAACATTACTTTGATGTAGTGGTTAAAGTGCGTGCCAAACAGAATCGCTTTTGGAAAGAGTACTATGAAGCCCGCAAATGGTTGCCATAGATATGAGTGAGCAAATGAGCAAAGTAGCACAAAATCAAGTTCAAAAAGAGTTGGAGCAGTTTTTAGAGAGTATAGAAAGACCAGGAATTACCTACTTTCCAATTCGACATCATAGCCCAGCCTGTGCCTGGCATCTGCAGCAGTTGATTCGTGAGCGAAAGCCCAAAGCAATTTTGATTGAAGGTCCAGCTGCACTTGCTCAATGGATTAAATATCTGATTGATCCAGAATTGGTGCCGCCAGTAGCCATCTATATGAGCTGGGCAGTCAAGGATAAGAAAGAGGTCACTGAGTCGAATCCAGCACGAGTTGCTGCTTATTTTCCTTTTTGTGATTATTCCCCGGAATTGGTGGCCTTGCGTGAAGGAACGAAGTTTGGCGCTAGATTGAGCTTTATTGATCTCTCTTATGCTGAGCAAGTAGTTGTAGAATCTCAAATGGAAGAACATCTGCAGCAATGGCAGAGTTTTTCATTACTACAAGAAGCACATTTAAATAGTAGTCATTATGTGCAGGAGTTAGCCAGGCGGATGGGCTGTCGCGATCATGATGAGCTTTGGGATCATCTCTTTGAGAGTCGGGTGCAAGAGCTCTCTACTGCTCAATTTATCAAACAGGTTGCTGCGTATTGCTATATGTCACGTCAGGAGTATCCGCTAGAAGTCTTGGAGCTAGATGGTACTTTAGCACGTGAAAGAAGGATGGCAAGTTGTATTAAGAAATGTTTGGCAGAATTGGATTTGAATAAAGAAGAGATCATTGTGGTTACAGGAGGATTTCATACCGCCAATCTCCCTATTTTGGTAGCGGAATTAAAAAACGAAACCATGACAAGCGAGAAGGTTGATCCAGTCGAATATCATCTGATTCGTTATAGTTTTGATCAATTAGATGCGCTGAATGGTTATGCTTCGGGAATGCGCGCCCCTTTTTATTATCAGCGCTTCTGGACATATCTGAATCAGGAGCAACCAGTGCCAGCTCGTGAGACTGCAGCAGAATTGTTGGTAGAGATTGGGCGCGAGCTGCGCCGCGAGCAGCTGCCTTTTGCGATCTCACCTGCTGATGAATTAGCAGCACTGTACCAAGCAGAGCTTTTGGCAGGCTTACGTGGTCATGCCGCCCCAACGCGTGAAGACTTTTTGGATGCGATTCGTTCCTGTTTTGTGAAGGGTGCTTTGGATAGTGAGGGAGTTTTGCTCTTATCGATGGTGAAGCGAATTTTGGCTGGGGATCAGATTGGAATTTTGCCCTCGGGAGTCCCGCTCCCGCCTTTGATGCTTAATCTACAGCAGACTGCAACACGCTTGAAATTAAAGCTTAATCAGACCATGCGACGTGAGCTTAAGTTAGAAATTTATCGTAAAGCACGTCATCGGGAGTTAAGTCGTTTCTTTCATGCTTTGAGCTTTTTAGAGGTACCCTTAGCCCGTTTCATCGCTGGACCAAACTTTGTCAAAGGAATTGGACTTGATTATCTCACCGAAACCTGGGAGTATCTCTGGTCGCCCCAGATTGAGGTAGCACTTCTGAAACTGGCGGTCTTTGGTACCACTCTTACCGAAGTAGCTGTGCGACGTTTGGATCAAGTTTTAGCAGAAACAGAGACTGCTGGAGAGGGACGCAATGCAGGAATGGCAGTGGAATTTCTACTGCGTGCTTTGCAGATGGGTTTACATCCTTATCTGGAGAATTTGTTGCGCCGGATCGAATTTTCAATTGCCGAAGATGCTGCCTTTGATTCTTTGGTGAAGGCGTTACGGCAACTAACTTTGATCAGTAAGGCACGTGAGCCTTTGGAGGCTGAAGAATTAACAGTTCTTCCTGAATTGATTACAGCCGCATATCGGAAAGCTTGCTACTTAGCGCAAGATTTAGATCAGGTACCAATTGAGGCGACCCAGACGATCGTCGAGCATCTAGGGATTTTAGTGGAGATTCTTGAAGGAACAGTTAAAGGAGACCTTGATGCAGAGCTTTATTTAAAAGCTTTGGAAGTGTTAAATTGTAAAATTACTGGAAATACAGGTGTCCTTGGAGCGGCAGCAGGTATCTTGTATCGTCAGGGTCGTTTAAGTGTCGCTGAGTTAAAAGTAATTTTTGAAGGGTATTTAAAGGCAGCTACTTTTCAAAATCGCGCGAAAACTGATTTTATCTATGGTTTACTGCAGAGCTGTCGGGAACTTCTCTGGAGCGAGCCTTGGTTTTTAATTAGTTTGGATGAGCTCTGGCAGACCTGGAATGAAGCTGAGTTTTTACGGGAATTACCACAGTTACGTCTCTCCTTTACTGAGTTATCGCCAGGTGAGATTGATCGCGTGGCAGCCCGAGTAGCAGAGTTGCACGGAGTCAATAATCTTGGGGAACTGGTAAGTTGGGAGACTACTGCTGAGGAAGTGGAGCAGAATCTCTTGTTAAATGAGTTGCTGAAGGAGTCTTTACAAGAAGATAGTCTGACTAATTGGCTGGAGTTATGGACAACGAAAAGGGGTGAGCGAAGATGAATTCCGAACTGGAACAGCAGGCGTTGAGCCGTTGGCGTTTGGTGTTAGGACGTTATGCTGAGCAAGCTCTGCCTCAGGAGATTAATCTCAATGCGGCACAGAGTGAGATGGCGCAAGTCTTGGATTATTTATACGATCGGGAGTATATTGGACGTGGAGTACGTGAATCAAGTAAGGGTGGAGGCTTAGGAGCTTCACAATTAACTGCTCCGCGTTGGATTGCCAAAGCTCGCAAACTTTTTCCGAAAGAATCAATGGAAGTTTTAGAACGACATGCACTCGAACGCTATGGTTTAACGGAGATTATCTCTGACCCCGAAACTTTACGCCAGATGGAGCCAAGTCAAGAGCTATTAAAAGCTTTGTTGATGTTTAAGGGTAAACTCAAGGCACCAATGTTAGCCGAGGTTAGAAGGGTGATTCGGGAAGTAACTGAAGAGATTAAACGATGTTTGCAACGTGAGGTAGAGCAGGCAATCTTAGGTAGTTTGAATCGGTTTCAGCATACACCATTAAAAGTAGCTCGCAATCTCGACTGGCGCAGTACGATTCGGCGTAATTTAAAACATTATGATCCAGAGAAACAGTTATTGGTCTTGCAAGAGTTACGTTTTTTTGCCCGAGTGAAGCGGCGTCTGCCTTGGGAGATTATTCTTTGTGTGGATCAGAGTGGTAGTATGCTTGATTCGGTCTTGCATAGCGCAGTGATGGCAGGAATCCTCCATGGTTTACCTGCTTTAACAGTGAAATTAGTTGTTTTTGATACGAGTGTGGTTGATTTGAGTGATTATGTAGCTGATCCGGTGGAGATTCTGATGAATGTTCAATTGGGTGGAGGAACTAATATTGGGAAGGCACTGACCTACTGTGAAAAATTAGTCCGTAATCCACGACGAACAATTTTAATCTTATTGAGCGATTTTGAGGAGGGAGCATCACCTCGCAATCTCTTAACTACCTGTCATCGACTTCATGAAGCTGGAGT
>JBFYZC010000217.1:0-17390 GCA_041309705.1 Bacillota bacterium
CCTCGGAATTTTTTAAATCAAAGCATAATTAATTTTTCAGCCAATTCTTTAACCGAATCTGCCCGTCAGATAATCCTCGGTCTCTTGTTCGCGTGGGTTGGTCATCACTTTTTGCGTCTCACCATACTCCACCAAGCGACCAGTCAAGAAAAATCCAATTCGATCCGAGATACGTGCTGCCTGTTGCATGTTATGCGTCACAATTACTATCGTGTATTTCTCTTTTAATTCACTAATCAGATCTTCAATCTTAGCAGTCGAAATCGGATCTAGCGCTGAAGCAGGTTCATCCATCAAAAGTACTTCCGGTTCAACCGCCAATAAACGTGCAATACACAGCCGTTGCTGTTGTCCGCCTGAGAGACGCAAAGCAGGTTGGGATAAACGATCCTTAACCTCATCCCAGAGTGCCGCACCACGTAAACTACGTTCGACAATCTCTTGTAGTTTTCCTTGTTCTTTTAAACCATGAATTCTTGGTCCATAAGCAACATTTTCAAAGATTGACATTGGAAAAGGATTGGGACGTTGAAAGACCATTCCAACACGTTTACGTAATGCTACCACATCAACCTTCGGCTCGTAAAGATTCATCCCATCTAAAGTGAGCGTCCCTTCAATCTTTACTCCTTCAATCAGATCATTCATTCGATTAATAGTACGTAAAAAAGTACTCTTGCCACAACCAGACGGACCAATCAAAGCAGTCACTGATTCAGGCATAATCTTCATTTGAATCCCATGTAATGCTTGAGAACTTCCATAAAAAAGATCTAATTTATCTGCCACTATCTTCGGCTCGATCATGATAAGCCTCCCCTAAGCCTTTAATTTAACCATTAAACGATTAATCATTAAATTAGCCATTGTATTTAGAAACCAGATCAATATTAATAGAACACTTGCCGTTGCATAAGCGCGTGGCAACGAAAGTCCTTCAGCTGCTAAAGTGTACAGATGCAAGGTCATTGGTCGGGCTGAATCCATTGGGGAAAGCGGCAAACGTAGTGCTCCTCCCACCGTCAGCCAAACTGCAGCAGTCTCGCCGATTGCCCGTCCGATCCCCAAAACTAGACCCGTAATGATTCCTGGTAAAGCAGCCGGCAAGACTACTCTTACAATCGTCGTCCATTTTGTTGCGCCTAACGCCAGACTGCCTTCGCGATATGACTGTGGTACTGTCTTAATTGCTTCTTCGGAAGTACGAATCAAGGTTGGTAAAATCATTAAGGCAAGGGTTAATGCTCCAGAAAGAATTGAGAAACCAAGCTTACAAAAGGTTACCAAAAAAGCAAAGCCGAATAATCCAAAAATAATCGAGGGAACACCAGCTAAAGTCTCCACTGCAAATCTAATTATTCTAGTTATGAAATTATCTTTTGTGTACTCGGTCAAATAAATTGCAGTACCAATTCCAAACACCGCCGCAATCATCACTGATAAGATGGTTAAATATAGCGATGCCACAATGGTAGAAAAAATACCACCTTCACGTCCCATTGCCTCTGGTTCAGTAGTTAAAAAATTCCAACTAACCGAGGGCAGCCCTTCTTTCAAGATAAAGAGCAAGATTAAAAGCAAGGCACCAATGGCAACTATTGCTGTTAACCATAGACTAGCAAATGCCATCTGTTGTGATACTTTAACTCTAGTTCGCATTAAGCCCCCACCTTCTTTCGTGAGAAGAACAACGCTGTAGAGTTAATAATAATAATTACTGCAAAAAGCATGATTCCAATCGCAAACAACGCCTGTGCATGTTCACCGGAAGCATAAGCCCACTCCTGACCAATTGTTCCCGTAAGTGTTGCTCCAGGTTCAAAAATAGATTTCGGAACTAGCGGCGTGTTTCCTGTAATTAAAATTACTGCCATCGTCTCACCTACCGCACGACCCATTCCCAAAATAATTGAGGCAATAATTCCCGAACGTGCTGCCGGAATAGTCACCTTATAAATCGTCTGCCAATGAGTTGCTCCTAAGGCAAGTGAGGCTTCTTTATAATCTCTGGGTACCGCCCGCAACGCATCTTCTGAGATACTCATAATCGTGGGCAGAATCATCACCGAAAGAATGATTCCTCCGGCAAGCAAGTTAAAACCAATTCCTCCAACTAAACTACGCATTAATGGAACAATTACCACTAAGCCAAAAAAACCATAAACTACTGAAGGGATTCCTGCTAGAAGATTAATTGCCGGACGTACCAATTTCGCCATCCAAGCCGGGGCAATCTCTGCCATAAAGACCGCACAACCAACTCCCAAAGGAACTCCGATTAGTAATGCTGCTAAAGTTACATAAGCCGAACCAATCAACATCGGCAGCATTCCATAAATCTGACTGGTGGGTTGCCATTCTCCACCAGTAATCAAGGAAAAAAATCCATACTTCATCAACACTGGAGAACCTTCACGTAAGACAAATAAAATAATTAATAAGACTCCAATCAACGATGTACTTGCAAGTAACAACAGAGCTATTTCAATTGACTTTTCAACCAGCTTAGTTCTCTGGTGTATTTCCATTCCTTCACCCCATTTAGTCTGGTTAACAATTTAAAATTTCTTTGATGTTTTCATAATATAGGAATTGGTTTAACGTAACATCAAGTAATTATTAAGAACAGATTAAGAAGTGAATCTAGAGCTTAATATCTGCAGTTAAAAAGATTTATAAAATATAAAAAAAGATGAGGAAGCTACTGCTTCCCCATCTAAAATATAATCAACTATTGATATTACTTCACAACTCGTTTTTTTGCATCAGCTTGAGCCTTTTTGAGACCAGCATCTACAGTAATTTTTCCAGCCTGCATCTCGGTATATTGCCCATTAAAATCATTAATTGCATCCCAGAAAATATCACCATTATTCACACTTGGCATCTCTTTTGCCATTTGTACCTGCAATTGACCCAATTTCTGCCCACCAAAGCGTGGATCAGCTTCTTTGAAGACCTCATCACTCCAAACACTGGCAAATGGAGGCAGCATCCCAGTTGTTTTATAACGAGTCTTGATCGAACTTTCATCATATTGCATGTATTCCATAATCTTATATAGTTGGTCTTGATCTTTTGCTAATCTGGTAATTGCTAAGAATGTACCACCCCAAGAAGCAGTACGTGATCCACCTTTTTTATAATACGGCAGGGCACGAACTTTAAACTTATATTTACCTGTTCTAGCAGCAGTATCCACCTGCGAAATCCACCAGTCAGGAGTACAGTAGGAAGCTAAAGTACCGTTGTTTAATAAGGCAGCAAAGTTACCCCAGTCCCAGGCGCACATGGTACCAGTTGAGTACCATTTCAACCATTGATTCACATAAGATTTAAAAGCGACACTTTGCAAAGTTGGATTACCTTTTTTGTCAAGCATCTGACTGCCAGTTTGTTGCCAGATCATGAACATTGTACCATTCATACCACCAGTTTCTGGCAGTGCATAATGAACTGGTTTACCATTTTTCTTCTCAACAATTAATTTTTGCGCTGCAACAAAGAACTCGTCCCAAGTATTAATCTTTTCCATATCCACGCCAACTGATTTCCAAAGGGTATCGTTGTATAATAAAACTACCGGATGTACATCGTGTGGTAAACCGTAAATATTATTACCATATTTGACCCAACCCACGCGACCTGGAACTACCTTTTTGAAAGCTGCGGATTTACTGACATATTTGTTTAATGGTGCTACAAAACTCTTAGCTGGCTTGGCATTTAAGATACGATTATTTTCAATCATCCACTCAATGATATCCGGACAATTACGACCATCCATCATCGTAGCTTGTAATCTTTGTACGAATGCATTTTGAGGAACTTGCTCAATCTTTAAGACAATATTAAATTTCTTTTCAATATCCGCTTGACGTGCTCTCCATTCAGTAATGTTGTTATCAGCATAACTCCACATGGTAACCACTCTTTTGGGTGCTGCCAGACCAATGCTGGTAGATAGTAACGCTCCCAAAGCAAATATCATGGTTGAGACTAACAAACGCTTCTTCATATAACAAATCCTCCCTTAAAAATTTATATCTGTATGAACAGTTATTTGAAAATATAAAAGGCTAACCATATCTGTTCATTCATTCAAAATTTATTTTAAAGCAAAAATCTCAAAGATTCCCAGTCGTTTTAACCGTTCCACTACATCATTAATCGAAGATTCATCAAATTTCTTCAAAATATTTCCAATATGCGTACGAATCGTGGAAGATTCTACATGGCGCATCTGAATGATCTCATTTTTAGTTTTACCCTCAGCTAACAACCGTAGCAGACTTAATTCTGTTGGAGTCAAACGATAAACAATATTTAAAGTCGCTACCAAAGCTGCTTTTTCTGATCTTAAAGCACGAAATTCATCGCGAATCATTTTCGCAACTCTATTTCTGAGTGGCGAAGCATCCGAAGCGGCGGCACGTACTGCTTCTACAATCTCGATTGCTGAAGAATCTTTCAATACATAGTCAATTGCCCCGGCTTCAAATGCCGCAAAAACGGTCTCATCATCACTAAAGTGAGTCAAAACCACACAATGAATCTCTGAATTGCGACGAACGATCCTCTGAATTGCCTCTACTCCAGCACGAGGAGTTTCCATCTCCAGATCCATCAGAACTACATTTGGCTGAAAAGCAAGACAGCATTCCACTGCTTCACTTCCAGAACCAACCGCCTTTATAATCTCCATATCAGCTTCATGACCTAAAACCATGCTCAAATATTCACGAATTGGCAAGACATCATCAGCAATAACTACTCGTATTGGTGCAACACTCATCTGTTTACCTCCTGTGAGTGTTCTTAATCTTTATAACTAAATATAATTTTATCATATTTCTCTTACTCCTGCTTCTTCCTTCATTATTTATTTATTTAAAATAAATTAATTTTTAATATTTGTCGCATGAAAAGGTCGTTGTTCTGGCTCACCCAGTTCTCCAGTAACTCGATCAAAGTTAGAATAAATATTCCATTCGCGTTGATAATCTGGATTCTTTTGATAGTATTTATCTAATTCGTTATTCCAAAGCACTTCTAATTTAATCAACTCCTGATGCAGATCCCCACCATTAATAAATATATTGCGCAATATTATACAGGGATCAAGCACTGGTCTGCGCCAATTTAAAAGATATGGATAAGTTGCTAAATAGTCTTGATGTAAGGTTTTAGCAAACTCTTCAAATCCTCGTACAGTAGGACGGCGTTTCACATATTGCTGCACTTTCGGATCAGGATCAATTGACTTTCCACGCTCATAAAGTTTGGCACGAATCTGATACCGACTAAACCACTTGACAACATCCCACGCCTCTAGTTGATGTCTACTCTTCCCATTAATACACCAGAGACCTGCCTGCATCATTGCTCGTGATTTACCATGAAACTTGCCATCATAAGTAGGGATTGCCGCTACACCCCAATTACATTTGGTAGGAAACTGATCGTTAAGTACCCCGACATCCCAGACTTCACCCATGAACATTCCAATTCTCCCCTCGGCAAACTGCGCTCGTAAGGCTTCATTGGTCAAGATGGGTGTCCCTGGAAAGAGTGAGCCATCTTGATGCAACTGCAACATTAATTGGAAAACCTTATAATAACCTTTAATCGCCCAACGACCAGTTTTCCAGTCCCAATAAGCAGCTTCACCATTCGCTTCTGCCCATTGACTGGGCATCCATTCCATCGGCCAGTTTTCTTTCCCACAATACGCAAATCCATATGCCTTGCCTTGGGATGCTTTCATAATCTTGTAGGCAATCTTACGTATCTCTCTATAAGAAGTAGGCGGCTTTTCAGGATTACGACCAATCAGCCGGAAAAGATCTTTATTATAAATCAGACGAGAATTAATTACTTGAGAAGGAATCGCATAAACATGTCCACGATAAGTCGTTAATCCTTCAATCCAGTACCATTTTGGCCATTGTGCTTTCCATTGCTTGAATCCGGGGAAATTATCAAACCAAACCTTGGCACCCGCACGAAAGGGGTCAGGATAACGTAGATCAAAGCCACTACTATATAGATCAGGTCCTTCACCAATCATTTGCGCTTTTTGAAAGGTCTCCCACGAATCATCACCCAGAACTCGTAAAGAAAGTTCAATCTTCTTACGTTGACCAGTAGTGTTGTTAAACTCTTTGATCAATTCACGCATTAAATCGGCATTATGCCGTTCATGTGTCCATAAATTCAGTTTGATTAATGGTGGTGTTGCCCAAGTTAAGGTAATAAAACTCAATGATATTATTCCAAGGATGACTTGCAGAAAAATCTTCTTACTAAGCTGCATTGACCTCACCTTTCAAAAAATATTCTCTCTAAATGATTATATAATTTTGAAAAGTATTTGCCAAGTTATAATTGATAAAAAAGACCACTTAAGGCTGTACCCTTATTTTAGTGGTCGTGAATTAATATTTTTAAAAACAGCTTAACCCTTAACACCACCGGTAAGACCTTCAATAAATTGCCGTTGGAAGAGTAAGAAAAATGTTATTGGAATCAAGGCAGTGATTAGACCGGTTGCCATGATGGCATCATATGGAACATTAATGTTGGTACTATCCATTGCCTGCAATCTAATTGGCAAAGTAAATAGTGCCTCATCTTTTAAGATCAAAATTGGATTCAAGAAATCATTCCAGATTAAACGAAACTGGATAATAGCCAATGCTGCCAAAGCTGGCTTAGAAAGTGGTAAAATAATTCCCCACCAGATCTTAACCCAACCCGCACCATCAATTTTAGCTGCTTCAATCAACGAATGAGGTAATTTAATAAAATACTGACGTAACATAAAGACACCAAACGCCGAAGCAGCATAAGGAATGATTAATCCTGCCAAGTTATTGGTCAGTCCCATAGTTCGTATTACTTGATAGTATGGTACTAACATTGTTACACCAGGTAACATCATTGTTGCTAAGATCGTCATAAAGAAGAAATTTTTACCTGGAAAATTCATATATGCAAAAGCAAAAGCACATAAAGAACATACTATCACAGTTAAACCAATTGCTAAAACTACTACTATTATTGAGTTTGACAAAGCTGTTAAAACATTAAACTCATTGATTGCTCTATCAAAAGAAGCTAACGAGTATGTAGCAAAACTAGAAACACCTTTCATAATTACTGGTGGTACTTGAAAAATCTCAATCTGTGGACGAAAAGCAGAATCTATCAGCCATAACAAAGGAGCGGCACAGATTAACGCCCCAATAATTAGTACTAGATAGCCAACAAATCGTTGTAGTTTTTTGCTCAAACTATTATTATATTCCAAATCCTGTTCCATATTTAACAATGGATCCTGATTCATTTTTTTTACCTCCTCTCAATTACTCATCGGCATTCCCCATACCTAGGAAACGCAATTGTAGTACACTAATCACCATAATGATACAGAAGACCAACCAACCTGCTGCCGAGGCAAACCCAACTCGAAAATCTTGTCTAAACGCAAAATCATAAATATATGGCACTAAAGTTCGCGCTGCATAGCCTGGACCATATGTACCATTTGGGAAAAGCATTAACGGTAAATCAAAGAGTTGTAAGGCTCCAATTGCCGAAGTAACCATCACAAAAGTAAAGGCTGGACGCATCAGTGGTACAGTAATCTGCCAAAGTACTCGCAAGGGTGATGCTCCATCTAACTTGGCAACCTCATAAATTGCAGGATCAATTGATTGTAGGTTAGCAAGAAAATAAACCATATGAAAGCCTGTCCACTGCCAGAAGGAGACTGCAATCATTATAACAATTGATAATGAAGACTCTCCCAGCCAGTTCGTCTGATTAGGCAAGTGCAATAATCCCAAAAACCAGTTAATTATACCAAACTCTTTACCAAAGAGATTTCTAAAAACCAATGCAATTACGACACCATTGATTAAACAAGGAACAAAAAATGATGCACGCAATACACCACGAAATCTTTTTGAAATATTATTCAAAACATAGGCAAGAACAAACGCAACCGGAATCTGTGTTACAAGAGCTCCAATCGCATATTGAAAACTATGAATTACTGAAACAATAAATTTATCATCCGCAAATAAAACCTCAATAAAGTTCTTAAAACCAATAAACTCCCCGGGATTGATAAATTGGGCATCGGTTAAACTGATTTTTGCTCCAAAGATAAAGGGATAAAAATTAAAAATGATTAATAAGGTCATAAAAGGTGCAATAAAAAAATATGGAGTATACGAAGTCAGCTTTGACCATTTAAATTTCGAATCAGTGGTTGTAGTACCTCCCACTCGGATCAACTCCTCTCAAAATAAGGATGGTGAGGAAGCCGAGTGTGCTCCCCCACCCTATTAAAATCAAACCATCAATTTACTTGGTAACTCGTTTTTTAGCTTCTGCTTGAGTTTTTTTGAGTCCAGCGTCAACAGAGAGCTTACCTGCTTGGATCTCGGTATATTGAGCATTAAAATCATTAATAGCATCCCAGAAGATATCACCATTAACTACATTAGGCATCTCTTTTGCCATTTGTACTTGAAGCTCACCTAATTTTTGACCACCAAAGCGTGGGTCAGCTTGTTTGAAGATTGAATCGCCCCAAACGTTAGCAAATGGTGGCAACATTCCGGTCTCTTTGTAACGGCTCTTGACGGAGCTTTCATCATATTGCATATATTCCATAATCTTATAAAGTTCAGCTTGTTCTGCAGGTTTAACTGATTTTGTAATTGCTAAGAAGCTACCACCCCAAGAAGCAGTACGTGATCCACCTTTTTTGTAGTACGGTAAAGCACGAACTTTAAATTGATATTTACCTGCTTTGGCAGCTGTATCTACTTGAGAAACCCACCAGTCAGGTGTGCAGTAGGAAGCTAAAGTACCATTATTCAACAAGGCAGCAAAGTTACCCCAATCCCAGGAACACATGGTGCCAGTCTTGTACCATTTCATCCATTGAGTAACATATGATTTGAATGCTGCATTCTCGAAAGTTGGATTACCTTTTTTATCAAGAATCTGACTGCCGGTTTGTTGCCAGATCATGAACATGGTACCATTTAATCCACCATTTTCTGGCAATGCATAATGAACTGGTTTGCCATCTTTCTTCTCAGCACTTAATTTTTGTGCTGCTACGAAAAATTCATCCCAAGTATTGATCTTTTCCATATCAACGCCAACTGATTTCCAGAGGGTGTCATTATAAACTAAAACTACTGGATGTACATCATGTGGTAAACCATAGATGTTTTTACCATATTTAACCCAACCCACACGACCAGGAACTACCTTTTTGAAAGCAGCCGATTTGGCAACATATTTGTTTAATGGAGCTACAAAGGCCTTAGCTGGATTTGCATTCAAGATGCGGTTGTTTTCGATCATCCATTCAACGATATCTGGACAGTTACGACCATCCATCATTGTAGCTTGCAATCTTTGAACAAATGCATTTTGAGGGACTTGCTCAATCTTTAGAGTGATATTGAATTTCTTTTCAATATCTGCTTGACGTGCTTTCCACTCAACAATGTTGTTGTCTGCGAAACTCCACATAGTAACAACTTTGCCTGCGCCCAGACCAACACTGGAGAAGAGACCGATCACTAACGCAATCAAGACCATTGAAACTAATAATCTTTTTTTCATACTCAAATCCTCCTCATATAATTTTTTTATACTGTTTGAGTAATCTTTAAAGCAATACTTCACCTTAAAAGTCACTCATAACATTCTAAATTAAATATTAAAACGTACATATGATTTTCCTTTATTATTACAAAAAAAATTTTTGAAATTATTGTATCTATATATTTTCCGGTAAAGATCTTTCATTTTGTCAAGTAAAAATATCCAGTGTACTAAGGATTTTTCGCGAAGGTAAAATGAATTATATCTTTCTGAAAATATATATTAAGTTAAATATTTAGGAATTAAAAATTCTTTACGATGATAAAATACATTAAATTTTTTGGAAAATATTTGAAATAATAAGGATTTTTAACAATGATAAAATGAATTAGATCTTTCAGCAGATTATATAGTTCCTTACTTGACTGTATTTGTTCTCTATATAAAAATATAAAAGAGCAAATCTTTAATAGCAATTATTGTTATTTTTGTAAACTCACTTTCATCTACTATTATCATACTTTTAACATAAAATGACTAGGTGGATGTTTCTTGGACATTATTAGACCAATTGATAATATTTATCAATTTATTGTCGAGATTTTCTCGACGCCTTAAAATTACTTCGACTGTCGTTCCGCAGCTTTCTTTACTAAAAATATTGATATATCCACGATGAATTTTCGCAACACGATGACAATATGTAAGTCCTAAGCCCCAATTATTTTTTGATGGTTTAGTAGTAAAAAACGGACGAAAGATCTTATGCAAAATTTTAGGTGAAATTCCAGGACCATTATCACTAATTTTCACATATGCCCATTCATATTCAGTACCGATCTCAATTGTTAAAATTGAAAAATATTTTTCATGATAATTATGAGACATTGCTTCAAATGCATTTTCGATTAAATTTTGCATTAAAGATTCTAATTGTTCACGATCTCCCCAGATATTCACCTCTTCTGCCAGATACCGCTTTTCAAGTTGAACTTTTTTTAAAGGATTTTTGGAACGACCAAGTGCCGTCTCGCAAACTTTTTGCAATGAGAGTAACTGTGGATTAAGCCGTAATGGTTTTGCTTGATAATGTAAGACATCTAAACGCCGTAAAGCGTCATTAGAAATATCTTTTGCCCATTGAATCTGAGTTCGCGCCCGTTCCAATTGCTCACCACTCAAGCCATCCATCTGTTTTAAAGCCATGTCCAAAGCCATTTGTACTCCTAAAAACTGATTCTTAAAAGAATGCAATGAAAGACGTACTGCTTGATTTGCAAGTTGAATCTGTTGTTCTAGATATCTAGTTCCCAGATGCCAGCTACCCAAAAAACCATACCGTAACATTGAGATCAATACCGCTCCAATTGAAAGAATTGTCGCAAAAGGTACCGCTTTTAAATAAGTTGCATCAAAAAACGGGTACTCCGGACCCAGTGGCAATAACGTGGTTGCCGCGGTATGCGCATTCAAAATACTTGCCGAACCCATGGTAAATAACAGTACAAAAAATACTCCTAAAATTGCAATCCCAATGGTAACACATAATGCTTGAACTTTTTTCTGTTGGATCTTCGAATTCCGAAAAACATTAAAAACAACCGCTACCGCAGAACTGAGAATAACTATCACCAGAAAAAAAGAAAACCAATCAATATAGCAAAGATTTCTCTGCCAAGTACTCCAAGCAGCATAATAATCACTTGAAGCAGCACCCTTTTTATACAAATAAAAAAAGTGTTCTGGATCATAATAGTAAGCTAAAAAAACAATTCCTAAGATTAAAAAAAACTTTGTTACACGCCAATAATTTTTAGTATTTGCATAAGAATTAGCAAATCCAATCATCGCAGATATAAATGCCACTCCACTCCACAAACGAAACCGCATAAAATCATATAAAGAAAGTCTTCCTAAGCTTTGAATTACCCAGTTTGGCTGATCCAACACCAAATTGATAATCCCATCCAGTTTATAATACCCAAATCTAGGCACTAAGCCCATCAGACCAATCAAACACCCCCCAAAAGCAAGTAAGATTAAGCCCAACCAGATTGCTTGATAGCCATGAAAAGCTCGTACAATAATAAACAGGGCGAAAACCAGAAAAACCATTACTAAAAATAACATCAAACTCTTCCTCCCTGCTAGTCATATAAAATTTTACTAACTTAACCATTTTTTCACCACTAATAACCTTTCTCCTGCCTTCGCATTACAAATATACTAATTTTTTTTAATATTTATTTGACAAAATTATCAATTTAGTTTATACTGACATCGTTGACATAATACTTGAAGGAGGTTTTATTTCTTGAAATTTGGCTACTTCGATGACCTGCAAAAAGAGTACGTTATCACTACCCCACGTACTCCAGCACCCTGGATTAATTATTTAGGCACCCAGGACTTTTTTAGCTTAATCTCCAATACTGGTGGTGGCTATTGCTTTTATAAAGATGCTCGCCTCCGCCGCATTACACGTTATCGTTATAACAATGTTCCTACTGACAATGGTGGACGCTACTTCTATATTAATGATGGTCAAAACGTCTGGTCTCCCACCTGGCAACCAGTCAAGACTGAGCTTGATAATTATGAATGTCGTCATGGATTGGGTTATACCAAAATAACTGGCTCAAAAAATGATCTTTATGCTGAAGTATTATACTTTGTACCTTTAAATAGTAACTGTGAAATCCATCGGGTTACTTTAACTAATCGCAGCAACGAGGCTAAATCATTCAAACTCTTCTCAATGATTGAATTCTGCCTCTGGAACGCTTATGATGACATGACTAATTTTCAACGGAACTTTAGCACTGGTGAAGTTGAAGTAGCGGATAATGTGATCTATCACAAAACTGAATATCGTGAACGTCGCGATCATTACTCTTTCTATGGTGTAAATCGTCAAATTGATGGTTTTGATACCGATCGTGAAAGTTTCCTTGGACTTTATCATGGTTTTGATACACCAGTCACCGTTTTCTCCAGCAAACCTAATAATTCAATTGCTGATGGCTGGTCACCCATTGCCTCTCATTACTTCAATCTTTCATTAGAACCTGGTGAATCTCAAGAATTAATTTTTGTCCTTGGTTATGTTGAAAATGAGCTTGAGGAAAAATGGGAAAAACCTGGTGTAATTAATAAGACCAAAGCAAAAGCATTAATGGCAAATTTCGCCACCTCATCGCAGGTTGATGCTGCTTTGACTGCGCTGAAAGCACACTGGGAGAACCTACTCTCGGTTTACAAAATCGAAAGCTCTGACGAGAAACTCAATCGTATGGTCAACATCTGGAATCCATATCAATGTATGGTTACCTTTAATCTCTCGCGCAGTGCTTCATATTTTGAGTCAGGTATTGGACGTGGGATGGGCTTTAGAGATTCCAACCAAGATGTGCTGGGTTTTGTGAGCATGGTTCCTGAGCGAGCCAGAGAGCGTATTCTTGATCTTGCCGCTACTCAATTCCCTGATGGTAGTGCTTATCATCAATATCAACCCTTGACCAAAAAAGGTAATTCCGATATCGGTAGTGGTTTTAACGATGATCCACTCTGGATGGTCTATTCAACCATTGCTTATCTCAAAGAAACCGGGGATTACAGTATTCTTGATGAAACTGTCCCCTTCAATAACGATCCCAATAACACAGCTTCCTTAATGGAACATCTCCGTCGTTCGCTGGCACATGTCACCAACAATCTTGGTCCACATGGTTTACCGTTAATTGGACGTGCCGACTGGAATGACTGCTTAAATCTCAATTGTTACTCATCTACACCAGATGAATCCTTCCAGACATGTACTAGCAAAGATGGTCGTACCGCAGAATCTGTTTTAATTGGTGGCATCTTCGTTCACATTGCACCAGAATATGTTAAACTCTGTCAACAATTAGATTTGCAAACCGAAGCAGCAGAAATCACTGCCAAAATTAAACAGGTACGCGAAGCGATTCAAAAACACGGTTATGATGGTGAATGGTTCTTACGTGCCTATGATGATGCTGGTCGCAAAATTGGTAGCAAAGAAAACACCGAAGGACAGATTTATATTGAAACTCAAGGATACTGCGTCATGGCAGAGATTGGTTTAGAGGATGGCACTGCCGAAAAAGCACTCAATTCAGTAAAAGAACGTCTGGATACTGCCCACGGAATTCGTTTAGTCAATCCTGCCTATACTGGCTATGATCCAGCTCTCGGCGAAATCAGCACCTACCCGCCAGGATACAAAGAAAATGCCGGAATCTTTTGTCACAATAATCCCTGGGTGATGATTGCTGAGACCAAATTGCGTCGCGCCGAGAATGCTTTTGAATATTACAAAAAAATTGCTCCAGCTTATCGCGAAGAGATCAGTGAGATCCATCGTATGGAGCCATATGTCTATTCACAGATGATTGCTGGTAGCGATGCCCGTCGTCATGGTCAAGCCAAAAATGCTTGGCTCACTGGTACTGCTGCTTGGAATTTTGTAGCGATTACCCAACACATCTTGGGTGTCCGACCTGATCTGAATGGATTAGTAGTTGATCCATGTTTACCAGCAGAATTTGAAAATCTCACTCTCACCCGTATTTATCGTGGTGTCACCTATAAAATTCAGATCAAAAATAAAGGCACTGGCAACTATCGTCTGATGGTCGATGGCAAAGAGATCTCGGGCAAAGTAATTCCTTACTCTGCCGAGAAAAAATCCGTCGAAGTAGTATGTGAAGGAATTTAGGAGCATTTAGTCTCACTTACTCAAAAATCATTCCGAGGCGAAGGATGATTTTTGAGAATTTAGTGAGATTTAATGATACAAATTCGTTTCCTATGGAATTTAGGAGCATTTATTATATTTAAACCTTGAATTTGTTCTCTTTTACCTGTAACATGAGAGATGTATGGGAAGAAACATTTTTTTAACTTTATCCCAAAAACCAAGGAGGTTTATCATGGCTACATTATATGATGTTGCAAAATTAGCCGGAGTCTCTCCCAAGACAGTCTCCCGTGTTTTTAATGAAAGTCATCTCGTCTCCGAAGAAACAAAAAAACTGGTTCATGCAGCTGTAAAAGAGCTGGACTATCATCCGAATGCGATTGCGGCTAGCCTGAAGCGCCGACGTTGTAATATTATTGGTTTCGTGGTTCCTTATGGTTCAGATTTTGTTTTTCAAGATGCAAATATGATGGAACAATTACGTGGGGCACATGATATCATTACCTGTGAAGGCTATGAAATGCTAGTCTCAGCTCCCATTCGTAAAGAAGAGGCATTACACGAGACTTCGCGTCTCGTGAAACATCACAACGTTGATGGAGTGATTCTCTATCCTTCCGCAGGAGTCGATCAAATTATTGCTGAATTTAATGATAAAAACTTCTTTTACGTTACTTTGGGAATGTGTTTCCCAGATCAAGAAACCAATTTTGTTGATATCAATCTCACACAAAGTGCTTATCAGGCTACTAAATATTTAATAAATAATAATCGTCATCACATCGGATTAATCAACAGACCAGCCAGCTTTTTTATGCACAAACGAGATGACCTGCTCGAAGGGTATCAAACTGCTCTACAGGAAGCAGGGATTGCTTTCCGAGACGATCTCGTCTACGAAGGTAACTATACCTTTGAAGCTGGTTATCAAGGATTACTGACACTACGAGAGGTCTGTCCCGAAATTGATGGACTTCTCTGTGCTAGTGATCCCATGTTATATGGAACAATCAAAGCCATTCATGATCTAAAGCTTACACTAGGTCAAGAGATTGAATTGATTGCAGGCGACAATCTACCCCTCACGCAAAAGATGTATCCTAACTTAAGCGCAATTAATAATCCATCTTATGAACAAGGTAGACAAGCTGGTAAAATGATCATTGAGGTTCTCAAAAACGAGACGAGTGTTCCAGGAATGGTTATCAAAACCGAATTTATCTCTAAGAAAAAATAAAATTGAGGTACTTTAAAGATGGAACAAGGAAAATATGGCTATTTTAATCTTGAAGACCGTGAATATATAATTACTAATCCCCAGACCCCAACTCCTTGGATCAACTATATCGGAGATGGCGAGTATGGTGGAATTGTCTCCAACAATGGCGGTGGTTTTAGCTTCGACCAAGATCCCCGCTTTAAAAGAGTCTTACGCTACCGTTATAATAGCATTCCTGTAGATCAACCTGGTCGTTACCTTTATCTACGTGATGACGAGACCGGGAAGATCTGGTCTAGCACCTGGCAACCAATCAAAGCAAACTATGACTTCTATGAATGCCGTCATGGACTTGGTTACACCACAATTACGATGGAGCATGACGGAATTCGTACCGAAGTCACCTATTTTGTACCTAATGAGCAAAAAATGGAGCTTTGGTGCTTCAAAGTTCAAAACTTAAGTGGTCGTCCCCGTAAAATTAGTGTCTTCTCCTATGCTGAATTCTGTTTCTTCGATGCTGAAAAAGATCAGCAAAACGTTGACTGGGTACAACAGATTCAACGTGGTGAATTTATCGAGAACACTATCTACTGGAATGCCTTCATGAAGACCTGGGATTTCATCTTTATGAGCGCTAGTCGACCCGCTGATTCCTTTGATACCAGTCGTGAGAGCTTTATTGGTCCCTACCGTGATCTCAATAACCCCTTAGCAGTCGAGAATGGTGAATGCACTAATAGCATTGCCCGCCGCGGCAATGGTGTCGGATCTTTCTGCCATCATTTAGCTCTAGCAGCAAACGCCAGTGAAGAGATTGTTTACGTGCTGGGAACTACTCCTGAGATGAAAATGCCCGCAGCCGCCAAAAATTTCCTTACTCCAGCTGGCGCAAAAAAGGCTTTAACAGAATTAAAAGCATACTGGTTAGATTATCTGAATACTTATCAAGCCGAAACACCGGATGCTGAATTAAATCTGATGTTAAATACCTGGAATCCGTACCAATGTAAAACCACCTTTAACTGGTCGCGCTTTGTCTCCCTCTACCAATTAGGAGTTAATCGTGGAATGGGTCTTCGTGATAGTGCTCAGGATATTCTCGGAGTACTCCAGGCAATTCCGGAAAAAGCCAAAGCTCTCTTACGACGTTTATTAAAATGTCAATTTGCTGACGGTCATGCTTATCATCTCTTTTATCCGTTAACTGGTGAAGGTACGATGGGCGAAGCCGAAGGTGGAAAATATAACTGGTACTCCGATGACCATCTCTGGTTAATCGAAGCCACTGCAGCATACTTACGTGAAACTGGTGATTTTGAATTTCTTAATGAAGTAATTGTTTATGCCGATCAAGGTGAGAATACTGTTTGGCATCATCTCTGTCAAGCAATCGAATTTACCAAAAAGCATCTCGGCGAACACCAGATTCCTTTAAATGGTTTTGCCGATTGGAACGATGCGTTAAATCTTGACCGCGGCAAAGGTCGTGCCGAGTCCGTCTGGACTGGAATGCTCTACAGTCGCGTGTTGCAAATGATGTCTGGACTTGCCAAACGCACTCAAAAAGAACCTGCCGCCAATTACTTTGATGGTCTCTTCCAAGCTATCAAGACCGCCATTAATGAACACGCTTGGGATGGCAACTGGTATCTGCAAGCCTTCGATGACAATGGTGTCAAAGTCGGCTCACAGACCCGTGCAGATGAAGAACAGATCTATTTAAATCCGCAAGCCTGGTCAATTATGTCTGGGATTGCCGAGTCCGAACGGGGTAAACTGGCGCTGCAAAAAGCATCTGAGATCCTCGGA
>JBFYZC010000218.1:0-3886 GCA_041309705.1 Bacillota bacterium
CCGGAGTAGCACTTCCCAAAACCAATTTCGCACCAGTTAATTCAGTAAGTTTCTCTGCTACCTGACGTGCATGATAACGTGGAGCTTCTTCTTGTTTATAAGTTGCTTCATGTTCTTCATCCATAATAATTAATCCCAGATCATGAAAGGGGGCAAAAAGCGCCGAACGTGCACCCAATAAAAAATTCGCCTCACGCTCTCTAATTCGTTGCCATTGATCAAAGCGTTCTCCATCAGAGAGATTACTATGCAAAAGTGCTACTTCATTACCAAAACGCGCGCGTGCCCGTGCCAACATTTGCGGGGTTAAAGCAATCTCTGGTACTAAATATAGTACCTGTCGTCCTTCTGTCAGGAAACTAGCTGCTGCTTCAAAATAGACTTCAGTCTTACCACTACCAGTAATTCCATGCAATAGTACCTGGTTCGCGCCTTCAATTGAAACAATCTCATTATATGCTAACTGTTGTTCTAAATTCAAGGTTACCCTGCGCTCTTGAACCTCATCATTCAAACCAGCTGGTGTCCGAGTTACCTTGAGAGTAGTGCTACGCAGCATTCCTTGACGTACCAACCGTTCCAGCACCGAGCTACTAACCGCCGCCGCCTCAATTAACTCACTTTTACTCAACCCATCAGGTTGTGCTTGAAGCACCTCGCGAACTCGCTTGCCAGTAGGAGCTTTATCATCTTGATTAAAATCAATCCATTGATAAATTTTTTGTTGTTTTGGATTGACCTTTGCTTTACCAAGTCCTCCGCGAGGGATGACTAATTTTTTATCTTTTAAAAATTCCCAGCTAGATTCAATTTTTATCAAACGACGCTGCCACTCTTTTGCCGTCCATTCCATTTCAGAACTTACGTGCAGTACATTTAAAATCTGCTCAACTGCAGCATTCTGAAAATTCCTCTCTAGTTGCTGCTGGCATTCGCTTAAACTTTTATTCAAATGATAATAGATCTCTCGAGCCAGCTTATTTCCTGGTGGCAGACAGAGCTTAACTACCTCTGCGCGGGTACAAAAATAGTATTCGGCAATCCAGGTAACTAACTCCTGCTGTACTTTGCTCAAAAGTGGTTCTGTTTCCGTGACACTTAAAACAGGTTTTAAATTACTGAATTCAGATTCGTTAGCCAATTCCCAAACATAACCAATTGTTTTTCTATTTTGAAAAGAGACTACCACCCGCGAACCGACTTGAATCAGTTCCATTAATTCGACGGGAATCTCATAATCAAACAACCGATCTAACTGCTGCGCAGCAGAGGCAATCAGTACTTTGGCAATTCGCATTAACTTTTCCCTCGATAATCAAGAATAAACTCCCAAATCTGTGACGCCAAATTTTCTTTTGAATTCTCCGGCAACTCCACTGCTTCCTCTTTTGAATAAATGGTTACTCGATTACGATCTGATTCCATTCCTAATCCAGGAAGATTAACCAGATTGCCAATGATCAAGTCAAGATTCTTCTTTACTAATTTAGTTCGAGCATTTTCGGCAAGCGCACTAGTCTCGGCAGCAAATCCCACCAAAAATTGTCCCGGACGTTTCCTAGCTCCCAGTGCAGCAAGAATATCCGGATTTAAGGTTAATGGTAACTCCATTTTTGCCCGCTCTTTCTTAATCTTTTCGGCAACAAATCCTGCCGGACGAAAATCAGCTGGAGCTGCTGCTTTGATTACCACCGAAGCATGTTCAGCTAATTGAAGTACTTTTTCACTCATCTCTAGAGCAGTTTCAACTTGCACAACATTCATTCCTGCTACTTGTGGATAATTAGAAGCGGTTGTTACCAGATGAACTTCTGCACCACGTTGCCAAGCAGCGACTGCTAGAGCATGTCCCATTTTTCCTGAAGAGCGATTGCCAATATAGCGCACTGGATCAAGTGGTTCTCTAGTGCCACCTGCCGTTACCAAGACTACCTCCCCTGCGAGCGTTGGTGGGGTTAACAGTCTCGCAATTTCTAACTCCAATTTTTCCAAATTCGCCAATCGTCCCAGACCACGATCACCACAGAGTAACTCGCCTTCTTCTGCCTCAACAATCTGATAATCAAGCTCCTTCAACAACTGCAGATTTCTTTGCAGAATTGGATTTTCATACATTCCCGTATTCATAGCTGGTGCAATTAACTTCGGGGCGCGGGTTGCCATGATTGTCGTGCTTAAAAGATCATCAGCAATTCCCGAAGCCACCTTGCCAATCAAATTCGCACTCGCTGGAATTACCGCCATCAAATCAGCCTTTTTCGCCAGAGAAATATGTTCTACTTGATAAGGCAAGTCTTGCTGAAACATCTCTAAATGTACTTGATTATGTGAAACTTCACGAAAGGTTAAGGGAGTAACAAATTCTGCTGCCGCTTTGGTCATAATCACCTCAATTGTCAAACCCTTTTTATATAAACGACTGATTAATTCCGGAACTTTATAGACGGCAATTCCACCAGTAACTCCCAAAATCAACGTCTTTCCCTGCATTCTATCATCCCCTTCAAAAAATATATATATTTTCCAAAAGATCTATTTCATTTTATCTTCGCAAAAAATCCTTAATACGCTGGATAATTTTACTCGGTAAAATAAAAGATCTTTACCAGAAAATATATAGATGATAAAAATCTCAGAGCAGCTGCTCTGAGATTAATTAAATTATTTAATACCTATTTTAGTCTGTTCAACTTTAATCTTTCCTGCCATAATCTCTTGCAAAGCCAATGTTACTGCTTTAACCGATTTTTCTTGATCGAGATTTTCCTCTAAGATCTTTCGCGCACGCTTCGCAGAAGCAGTTACCAGTGTATATCTATTATCTACACTAAGCAATAGATCATCTAAAGGTGGATAAATCAATCAGATGCCCCCCTTAATTCAAAATGCTGCATACTTTCCAAAAAATCTAATTCATTTTATCTAAGATATAATAAGAGATCTTTATTGGAAAGTATATACTCAACATTATATCTTATGTAATTTTATACAAAATATCCAAAATAGTTTAAAGAAAATTAGAATCGACTCTATCAATGAATAATACATGCAAATCAGCTATCTGTCAAGTATTTTTTCATTGCAAATTGTCGATTCCAAAAGGGGCTATGTACATTTAGTAATTAAGATACGGGAAATACAATTTAAAGCTCTGGGTCGAGTACGGTTTCCTTAGATGAAAGACGATGTGCCACTGTTTCCGGCTGAACTGCTGATAAAATCACATGGTCACTATCGGTAATAATTACCGCCCTGGTACGTCTGCCATAGGTAGCATCAATCAACATGCCTTGATCACGACTCTCTTGAATGATTCGCTTGATTGGAGATGACTCAGGACTAACAATAGCGACAATTCGATTTGCCGAAACAATGTTACCGAACCCGATATTAATTAGTTTAATTTCCATATAATTGCATAAACCCTTTCTTAATTGTTGCCTAACTTCTCGATCAGGGCTTGTTTCTGTCGATTGCCCAATCCTTGAATGCGTCGGGTCTCATCAATACCAATATCAGTCATGATTTTTTTGGTTTTAACTTTTCCAATTCGTGGCAGAGATTCCAGCAGATATACCACACGCATTTTAGCAACCACATCATCATTGATATTCTCTAAAATCTCAATGATTGTCATCTTGCCGCTTTTTAAATTCTCACGAATCTGTGCTCGTTTACTTCTAACTTCTTGTGCTTTCTTTAAAGCATTACGCTTTTCTTCCAAAGATAAAGTTGGTAGTGCCATCAGTTTCACCTCCTTCTATTCAAGATTCTGAATTTGTTCACGAATCTTTTCTAGCTCTGTTTTAAAATCTATTACTATTTGCGCAATTTTCAAATCATTTGCCTTAGAACCAATGGTATTAATCTCCCGATTTAGTTCTTG
>JBFYZC010000219.1:0-2574 GCA_041309705.1 Bacillota bacterium
TTTTTAGATCATCAACCAAACAAGCATTAATAAAAATGGATCTAAAACTGCCCGGAGCTTTCTTTATGTCCTAAATACTAAAAATTCCTAGATAATTGGAGGATGTGGCAGTGAGAAAAGGGAGCAGTAAGTTCTTGACCTCTTTTGTATCCAAAGCGGGGACATTTCGTGATAATCATGATTATTATGCTTTTGTCGAGTTGGATGACTTTGCCTGCTGGGTGGTGGTAGATGGAATCGATTTTGTGAAGGAGCAGAAGACAGCCGAGCTGATTACCAAGCAGATCTTTACTGAGTTTACGGAGAACCCAACGATTTCGCGTAGTACGCTCAAGAAATATCTGCAGAATGCTCAGAAAACGGTGCAACTGTCTAGCGGGTCAGAGAAACGCTCAGCGAGTCTGGTGATGGTGGTTACTGATTATACCAGGATTGTCTGGATAGTTTCAGGTAACGCAAGATTATATCATTTCTCGCAGGAGAACTTCTCCTTTAAAAGTAAGGATCAGAGTATTGCTCAGTTGATGGTTGAGGCAGAGAAGATCAGTTCGGAAACGCTTGATCAGCATGATGAGCGGCATAATCTCTTTAATCATTTTGGAACAGCGGAAGAATTTAAGCCTTTTATCTCAGAACCCTATGAGTTGCAAGACGGGGATGTAATGCTACTCTGTACGGCTAGCTTTTGGGAGAATCTGCAGCTGGAGCAAATGGTTAATGCTATAAAAGAAGCAGCAGAACCAAAAGAATTAGTAGCGCAGCTTGAGGAAAATTTGCTCAAAAAAAGTAATGATACTTTGAATAACTATACTCTTGGGGCAATCTATGCCGAGAAGGTCTTTGTAGAAAAAGTTAAGAAAAATTCTTCAAATGATACTCTAAAGAAGATTGCGATTGCTCTCGGCATAGTAGCAGTAGTAGTTCTTGCGAGTGCTTGGTTCTTGGTGAATAATAAGTTGCATGCACGAAAGAATGTTAATCCAGAAGTTGATACAACAATTACTCAAGCTGAGAACAAAAATGAGTATGAAACAGAGACTGATACAGAGACAGAAGTAGCGGATGAAACTGAAGCAGCAGAGGAAACCAAGACAATCACTGATCTGGCTAGCTGGAAACATCCAGTAAAAGCTGTGTTTGAAAAGGCAGACTTGAAGCTGGAAAGAGTAGAGCTAATCGATAATCAACAGTATCCGATTTTTTACTTGAAAGATAGCTCGGCTTATGAGTTTAAGAATGATTTGCTTGAGAAACTCGCCCAAGCGAATAATTACTGGGATTATCAGATTACTACAGACGCTGGTTGTTTGAAGGTTACTTGTGATCGCAAAGGTAAGCAAGTGACCAAAGTTGAGCCAACTGGAAGGATTGTATATAATGATGTGAGTGAAGCGAAAGAGAGTGAAGTAAGTGTAACTAGTAATGAGCAGCATGCTATTAAAGATGTGATTAAGTCTTATGAGTACGCTTTATTAGAGGCGATTAATGAGAATGATTTTTCTAAGGTTGAGAAGTATTTGACCCCGGGTAGTGAGTTTTATAAGATGCAAAAGAAATTAGTGGCCGATCTGTATCGGAGGAATATCAAGGAAAAGTTGATTGATTATCAGATTAAAGAGATAATCGAAGATTACGAAACTGGTGATTATGTGGTTTATGTATCTGAGCGAGTGGGAATTAAGTATTCTGATAAATCTGACTATCGCGAGAGTAAGTTTAATTGGATGTATATCGTGAACTTTGATGGAGAGAATGCAACGTTGAGTGAGCTTAGAAAATGGGATAAGTAGCTTTTTATAAGAGATTTATGGATTAACGAAATATCTTCAGATTAATTTTTATTTTGATTAATTATATGGAGTGATCCGAGTGAAAATTGAACGTGTTTTATTGTTTTTTTGTTTAATTTTAGCATGCAGTTCGTTGGAGAAAGTAAGTGTGAATGCCGCAGATGCTCCAGAGGTAGTGATTACAGAGATTGCTGGTTGGAATCATCCAGTAAAGAAGGTGTTTCAGGAAGCTGGAGTTGTCGTGAAACGTGTTGAATTATCAAATAATAAGACCTATCCCAAGTTTTATGTGAGCTTTTCGCAAAAGTTTAATATGAATGAGCTTGATTCACGGAGGTATTTTTTTAGTCTTTTGCAAAAGGTTGCTAAAGCTAATTCGTTTTTTGATTATGAAGTGATTGATGAGAGTAAAAAACTACAATTTGAAATATTCTGTGAAAAATTTTTAAAGACAGTAAGAAGTATTGATTTATCAATTGATTTTAATAAATATTCTTTTTATAGTAGTAAGATCTATAGTGGAGTAATTACGAATGAAAAAAAAGAGATATATTTTGGTGAATACACCGAATCAAAAAGAGTAAAAAATAATAGTATCATTGGTGAAACATCAATTGAGTTTAGGATTTGTTATACTTATTCAGGTGATATAGATCTTGATGAATTGAAAAAGGGCTTATTAATTACAATAGATGGTAAAGAAGTATCAGATTTTATAACACTAAATCCTTTAGAACATTATAATACTCGCCAAAATAATACTGAATTTGCGGGATTTGAGATT
>JBFYZC010000220.1:0-8376 GCA_041309705.1 Bacillota bacterium
AACTTCTCTGCTTGTTTTAAAGTAGCTAATGCTTGCTTGGGCTCATTTAATATCAAGTAAACTGTTACTACTTCTGCCATCACTTCTGCCATTGTTTCAGGCGACGCAAAACTTTTTGCCAATGCAACTACACTATTTAATCCTGCTTTCGCCTGATCTTTCTTGCCTTTTTGCGCTGCTTCTTTGGCTAATGCCACTAAAATAATCCCTTTATTCTCTGGAGTAGAGATTTTATTCGCAAACAACGCTGCTTGCTGATAATCTTCCAATTCAAAGTAACCTCGTCCCACAGCACTATAAATTAAATCCCGCTCTTTAATTGGTAGTTTCAAACTTAGCTCAAGTGCTGTTTTCAAATAATCAGTATTACTATTATTTATAGCTAAAACAAATTTACTGGTTAGACAGAATAACAGCCAGATTAGGGAATAAACAATTAATTTTTGTTTCTTCATAAAGCAACCTCACTTTACTGAGCATAAATTTTCTTACATCACTATTATTTTACCTTATTATGGAAGACATAACAATTACTTTTTATAAACAAACTCAAACTATATATTTTCCGGTAAAGATCTTTCATTATATCGAGTAAAAAGATCAAGATACTTTACAATAAAAATCTTTTATTTTATTGAGTGAAAGCATCCAAATATATAAAAAACCGCCCTTACGGACGGCTTATTTACCATTTCTACTATAAATTAATATTAATTTTAAACTTCAAATACACTTCATCATCATCATGATTGTCAATTTTTTTATCAAGATTATTTTGAGACATCTGTTGAGAGTATCTTAATTCATAATCACTATATCTTGCTTCAGAATGTACTCTACGTCTATGACGTCGCTGATTAATTCTTTCCCAGCGTTCGATACGATGATTGTTCCGTTCAATTACCTGATAAGCAATCTGACGTGCTCGTATTGAGTGTTGAATTGAAGTTTGGAAATTACGAGCGTAATAGTGATTACGTGCTAAGCGATGATGTGTAAAAGCACTACTTAATCCTTGATAATCACGTCCAATTCGTGCGGTATCCTGTGCCTCAACTAAAATCTCAGCCGTGGTTCGATATGCCTGCTTGGCATGTTGTTTAACCGGATTATATGCAAAACTAGTACTTGAAAATAGACCTACCGAGATTAACATTCCTACTAATAACAAACTCCACTTTTTCATTGAAAACCCTCCTCAATTATTTTTTAATCATTTTTGATTTTCACTATTATAGACGGATCAATCTTGAAATTTGTTCCATTAATGTCTCAAATTAGTTTTACATCTTCCAATATGATGATAAAAACAAAAACCGCCATTTCTGACGGTTTTGTATGTATTATTATTTTTATAGATCTAAATTGATTTTTATTTTTAAAGATACTTCATCATCATCATCATTTTTATTAGAAACTTTAGAATCAAGTTCATCTTGACGTACTTCACGCCAATATCTCATTTCAATGCTATCAAACTCTTGACGACGATATTTACGATTATTACGTTCAATTACATCATATGCAAGTTGACGTGCACGTAAGGAATGATTGATCGAGAGTTGATAATTACGAGTATAATAATAATCTTTGGCGATACTTTGATGACTAATAGCGCGATTTAAATCTTGACGACTACGTCCTCGCCTAGCTGCTTCTTGTGCTTCCACCAAGACTTCCGCAGTTTTGCGATAAACTTGACGTGCATGCTGTTTAGCTGGGTTATAAGCAAAACTGATACTTGAAAGGACAAATACTGATAATAGCATACTAATTAATAATAGACTTAACTTTTTCATAAAAATGCCTCCTCGATTTTTTAGGGATATTCTGTCTTACTTTCATTATTATAGACGGATAATCTCGAAAAAATGTTCCCTAGAAAACAAATAATCTCTCACAAAAAAATCGTCCTCGAGGACGATTTTTTATCAAAATAATAATTATAGATCCAGATTAATTTTTAATTTTACTGAGACTTCATCATCATCATTATGACCTCGACCTGCTTTAGAATCTAAATCAGCCTGACGAGCATTTCTCCAATATCTCATTTCAATCCGATCAAAGCTCGGACGGTGATATCTACGATTATTACGCTCAATTACATCATAGGCAAGTTCTCGAGCTCTTAAGGAATGATTAATTGAGAGTTGATAATTACGGGTATAATAATAGTCTTTGGCAATTCGTTGATGTCTAATCGCCTGACTCAAACCCTCATATCTGTGTCTGCGTCTAGTTGAATCTTGTGCCGCTACCAACACTTCAGCTGTTCTGCGATATACCTGACGTGCATGCTGTTTAGCTGGATTGTAAGCAAAACTGATACTGGAAAGTACAAATACTGATAATAACATACCTATTAACAAAAAAGTCCACTTTTTCATTATGAATACCTCCTCAAAATTATGTACAGGTGGTTATCTCCTGTTCTCGTTATAATAGACGAATGCTTTGACAAAAATGTTCCATATCACCTTCCTTAAAATCCAAAAAATTACAGGATAAATTCACCTGCTCTGTTCTTATAGACGCAGTGAACAGAAAAATGTTCAAAAAAAAGACAAGCTAAAAGTATATAATTATTTATTAAAACTCCTAAAAACCTGAAAAACTCCAGTTTCATTTGTTTTAGTAAGTTTAGTACCATTTCTTTTAGTTAAACTAAAACGATCTCCATCTCTTAACCCAGGCCAATAAATACTACCCATATTCCAATCTCTAATTTGATTGGAGATGCCAAAAATAAATGATTTATCTTTATTTCCATCTACAGGAGCTTTATATACCATTCCAGTTGTCATTGCAGCACCATATTCAGTAACAATAGTTCTTGATTTATAGGCATTACCTACTCTTGATCTTAATGCTTGTTTCCAATTATCTTCTGTAGTAAATTTTCCAAACCATGGATAAATATGCTGACTAAAAAGACAGTCATCAAAACGGGAATCTTCTGCCACATCAATTACATAAGCAGAATATCCGCTTCCTGATACAATAATTCTTCCCTTAGGTAAATCAGGGAACCAGCCAATCCATTCAGCAGCTTTATCTTTCCAGTCTTTTTTGGAATAACCAAATGGTTCATTAAATATTTCAAAATATACAAATGATGAATTACCATATCGTGCAATTACTTTTTTCCACATTTTTTTAAATCTAGCCTCTACTAAACCATTTTTCGATGATTTTTGATCCCAACACCCAATAATTACTTTCATCTCTTCATCTTGTGCCGCTTTTATTATACCAATCCATCTTTCCCACCAGTCACCATCAAGTACTGTTGGAGGATTAATTCCTACTCTTACTGTATTCGCACCAAGCAAACTTTTAAACTCTTTAAAAATAACTCTTGATTTATTATGAATCTCATTCCAAGTATCATTAGAATTCAGTCCACTAGGAATTATCCATCCATCTACATAATTATCACGAGGATCTGCCCAGTTAACACCATCAAATTCTGAAGCAGCTGCAGTTCTGGAATCAGATAAACTATCAGCAAATCCAACACTTGAAATCAAATATACTGATAATAGCAAACCAAGTATTAACAAAATATAATTTTTCATTTCAATACTCCCCAATCTCTATACCAATAATTTATTATTTCTATTTATATAGACACATTAAACATAAAAATGTTCAAAAAAAGATGACTTTAATCCAAGATTAAAATCACCTCATCAATTTTTTTACTTATTGCCAACTGCTAAAAAAATGCTAATCTGTGCTTTACTGCTACAAACTTTCGAATTAGCGGAACAGTTTTCTCCAATACATTCAATCGAAAAAAATCACTTCGCATTTGATCCCAATCTTTAGCTACTTTCTCAAAATAAATCTTACTACTCATCACATTGACCTCCAGTACAATTTTGCTGTTCTTGCAAGGCTTCATTTAATAAGACTAGACTCTCAATAACTTGTTTGCGCTTTATTTCTGGCAGGTTCTCATAAAGATTAATAAAATATGCTGTCATTTGTTGCTCAATTCTTTGAAAAATTTCTACTCCTTGAGCAGTTAATTCCAGCTTTACATAGCGCCGATCTTCAAACGATGTCTGACGCAAAATTAATCTTTGCTTAACTAACTGTTCGATAGTGCGACTAACCGTACTTTTATCTAATTCTAACAAACTTGCTAGTTCATTAAGGGTTAATTTTCCTTGACGTCCTACCTCTACCAAAGCATGACATTGAGCTAAAGTAATTCCACCACATTCTGCCTGACAATTTGTGAGTAAGCCGAGTCTTCGTTCAAAAATTCTTACTAATTCTCGTAATCTTAGAATCTCCTCAGAAGTTTGCATCTTTTATCTTCACCTCATTTTAATTGTATCACGAAACTGTTGTATATTGCAACTAAATTTTTAAAAAAATTTTAGATCCTCAAACTAATGCCAGTCGCTCTGCTACTGCTCTACCAACTGCGTAGCCCATCGAGAAGGCAAGTTGCAGATTATAGCCACCCGTGTACGCATCAACATCGACTACTTCGCCCGCAAAATAAAGCCCTGGAATTAATTTTGATTCGAGATTTTTGGGATTTAATTCTTTAGTACTAACGCCACCCACCGTAACAATGGCCTCAGCTATCGGACGAGGTTTTTCAATTGTGAAAGTAAATTCTTTAAAAAGTTTTACCAGCGCTAACCGTTCCTCTTTGGTAATTTGATGCACCGGTCGTTCTGGTTCAATTCCCGATTGCTCTACCATCACCGGAATTAACTTACTTGGCAGGAGCTCATCCAAGGCATTTTTAAAATTCTTCCGGATAAATTTGGTAAAATCCCGCTGTATTCGCTGATCCAGCTGTTCAAAGCTCAAAGCTGGTTTCAGATCAATGACCACGCTCACTGCACTAGGTTGCTTCATGACCAAAGGAACAATTTTCCGACTCAGACTCAAGATTACTGGTCCGGTGAGTCCAAAACCTGTAAACAGCATCTCGCCAAACTCTGTTTGTAATTTTTTAGCTTGATGAAAACTGGTCACTTCCACATTAATTAATGAAAGTCCTTCAAGTTGTTTGACCCAACTTTCTCTTACTACCAAGGGAATCAAGGCAGGTTGAGGAGGAATCACTTGATGCCCTACCTGTTTGGCTAATTGATATCCATCTCCAGTACTACCAGTTGCCGGATAAGATGCTCCTCCGGTAGCCACCAGCACTGCTGCTGCAGCGTACTCTGTTTGGTCATCTATCACAACTCCACTTAATTCACCACTACTCTTCAAAAGCAAGCGCGAGACTCTGGTTTCAGTAAAAATCTCTACTCTTGCTGCTTTCAGTGCTTTTTTCAGTGCCATTACCACATCCTGAGCTAACTCCGAAACCGGAAAAACGCGTCGCCCACGTTCTACTTTTAAAGGTACACCCAATTTTTCAAAAAAATCCATTACCGCATAGGCATCAAACTGCTGCAGCGCGCTATAGAGAAAACGTCCATTTCCAGGGGTATTTTTAACAATTTCATTTAAATCAGTTTGGTTGGTCAGATTACAACGTCCCCCGCCAGTAATCGCTAACTTTCGTCCTAGAGTACGATTACGTTCCAATAGAATTACTCTAGCACCACCTTGTGCCGCAACTAATGCTGCCATCATTCCAGCTGCACCAGCACCTATTACAATTAAATCAGCTTCTTTTCTCATCTTAATCTTCCGTTCTGCTTATAATTTATTATGATTTACTAGATTGCCTGTTCTTTATGCTCCCGAAAATCACTAATTAATTGTTGCAAACGTGGCAGTGCCTCAGTTGCAGCCGCCCGACCAATCGCAACACATTCCTTCGCCAGATGAAAATGGAGAATTCCCGTTGCCCCCAATTGAGGCGCGATCACTAAATCCGCTTCATCTAATTGATTCACATCAAGTCGATTACCCATAATATCAATTACTTTTACTAAAATATCAAAGACATTATTAATCTCATGTTTGGTATGGTCAAAGCCAACATTCACTGCCAGTATCAAATCTGGAGACATTTGTTTCGCAACTAAAACTGGGATTCCTGCCACTACCCCACCATCTACTAGAATACGTTTCTCATGTTTCACTGGATTAAAGACACCAGGGATTGAGATACTAGCTCGAACTCCTGCTGCTAATGGTCCCGTGCGAAAAATAATCTCTTCTCCAGTATGAAGATCTGTTGCGACTGCACAAAAAGGCAACTCCAAGTCTTCAAAATTCTTCCCTTTCGTCAAGAGATCAATCATTGTTTGAATTTTATCACCATTAATCAACCCTAATTTAGGCAGACCAATATCAATCAAATTCTCCCAACTAAAATATTCAATTAACTTCTGCAGATAGTAAAGATCCGTTCCTGCCGCATAAGTACTGCCAATCAAAGCTCCCATACTAGTGCCCACAATTCCGGCAATCTTAATCTCTGCTTCCTGTAAGACTTGTAGAACTCCAATATGCGCAAAACCTCGCGCCCCACCACCACCTAAAGCCAGTACAATTTTAGGATAGTTTTGAGTAACAGTCAATCGAATCACCACCTTTATAAATTCAAAACAATTCCTTTAAGTAATCCTTTGCCAATTGCAGATCATGCTTAATCGCCGTTTCGAGTTGCTTTATTCCTGCAAAAGTTCGCTCCTCGCGAATAAATTTTAAAAAATTTACCTGAATTGCCTGTTGATACAGATCAAGCTCAAGCTCAAACAGATGTACTTCAAGTAATGGTACTTTACCTCCGAAAGTTGGCTTAACTCCGAGATTTGCAATTCCGTAATACAAATCATTCTTCACTATACAGCGAACCAAATATACTCCATATTTAGGAATCAAATAAGCAGTATTTAAATATAGATTGGCAGTTGGAAACCCAAGCTTGCGTGCCAGTTGTACTCCTGGCTGGATGACTCCAGTAATAAAATAGGTATAGCCTAACATTTGATTTGCTGCTTCAAGCTCGCCTGTTTGTAAAGATTTACGAATTCGTGAACTACTAATGACCTCATTTTTATAGCTCAAAGGAGCAATCCGCTCTAATAACAGTTGCTTGACATTACATAACTGCTGTAAAATTTGATAATCACCAGCACCTGATCTACCAAAACGAAAATCATATCCAATTACCAATGCCTTCATCTGTAAAGTTTTTACTAGATACTGCTCAAAAAATCTTTCTGGAGTAGTCGCTGATAGTTCTGCGTCAAAAGTAATCTCTAAAAGAATCGCTGTCCCTTGAGTAGCGATTAATTCACAACGCATCGTTGGTGAATTAATCAGTAAAGTTTGCTCACCTAAGACTGCAGTTGTATGATTTGCAAAGGTTAAAACAACTGCCACTGCCTCAAGTTCTGCGGCTAAGGTTATGGTACGTTGAATAATCTTTTGATGTCCCAGATGTACTCCATCAAAATTACCAATCGTCACCACAGTTCTTTGTCCATTTAACACTTGAGCCGCTTCACTAAATGTCTTACAAATTTTCATCATGAATCCTTCTTGCGCTTTACAAAATAAAAATTATTCCTTAAATACTTTAACTGGTTGCCAATATTGATATTCTCCGTTATTTTCCAAACGAACAATTGCCATTAAACTTCCTTTTTGATCCAAAACTCGCACCAACGATCCACTGTCAATATCTAATTGATATTTATAGTAAGAAATTTTACCACCATTTTTAATCTTCAGAAGATCTATTTCATCTAACTCAATCACTGCTAAATGAGTTAAAGCATCATTAATCGGCAAAATTACTTCTGCTAAACGTCCCTCTGCCAAAAGTTCCCGTACTTGATTTATGGTAACTGCGTTATTAATGGAGAATATCCCTGAACGAAGACGGTTTAATCTCCCCATATGCGCACCGCAACCCAAATTTTTTCCCAAATCATCAATTAAAGAACGAATGTAAGTTCCTTTAGAACAAACAATCTCGCTTTCCAGTCGCTCACGATATTCATAATTATCCTTTTCATCAAATAATTCCCAGCTATGCACAGTAATCGGTCTTGTTTGACGCTCAATGATCAAACCCTGCCTTGCCAGATCATACAGTTTTCTTCCTTGTACCTTAACTGCTGAAAACATTGGTGGTAATTGTTCTAATTCACCTGTCATTTTCAGAACTGCCTCTTTAAGCTCTGACGCACTGACCTTCATTGTTGGATTCTCGGTTAATATCTGCCCAGTTTCATCCAGGGTATCGGTTGTCTGTCCTAAAACAATCTCTGCACGATAGATTTTTATATTTTCCTCGAAAAATGAAAAAGAACGAGTTGCCTGCCCCAATCCTACTACCAAGACTCCAGTTGCTTCTGGATCCAAGGTACCAGTATGACCAATTTCTGACTGCCTTAAAATCCGGCGCAGCTCAGCCACTACTTGATGGGA
>JBFYZC010000221.1:0-3619 GCA_041309705.1 Bacillota bacterium
AAAAAGTTGCGAGTGACACAGATAAAAATGAGATCGATTTAACAAATGAAAAATATCGCTCTACCTATAAAGGAGACGATTGGTTTAATAGAGAGGTTAATTACGACCTGAAAGCGACTAAATTATCCAAAAAACTTTTGTGCTCAACTATTTGGTGTTTTGGCGATTATTATATGTTAGTCTTCTTTAGTGATGATGTTTTTTATATTGGAACATCTCAAGCGGATGTTGAAATAGAAGGTAAATATAGAATAGTTAATGATTCTCAGGTTGAGTTATTAACGAATCATACGAATAAAATAGTTGATATTATAAATCGAAATAAGAATGAAATAGCTTTCAGGGAAAAGGAGATTTTGACTTTCAGATACAATCTGGATGAGATACTCTATTCGGCAGGACTTTTTGCCAAAGATGACAAGTTATTTTGTGTAGCAGGTGGCTCTTCGCAAGAAGGTAAGATAGTTAAGAAATTCAACGAAGAGATAATGATAGAAAATCAAGCTGCAGTTGCTTTAGAAAGATTAAAGTTTTATACCGAACCAGATCGATCTAGTAAAACAATATCAATATCATTCCCGTCATTAGATGATAAAGAGATAGATTATCTAATGATTGGAACGGAATTTACTGTATGTGGTAAAATAATTAATTCTAAAACCAAAAACAACTGGTACTATGTTTCGATTTTTTATGAGTCGGGAGAATGTTTTCTTTATGGTTGGATCAATACAGAGCAACTAGAAATTTTTGATCCAAAGAAGAAAGCTGAATATGAGCGCTTGTATGAGGCGGAGAAGGAACGGATTAGGGCAGAGGTGAATAATTCTGGTGTTTAATATGCGACAATTGAAGAATAATATGTAATAATAGATAATTTGGATAGTGGTACTAAATAGTACCACTATTTTTTATGGAAAAAAGGAATTATAATTTAATATTAAATTATAAAATTGAAAACCATTTTATTTTCTTAGTTGACTAAATATTAAATTTAGTGATATTATTTGCTTTATAAGGGATAAAATTATTTTTAAAAGGTTGGATGGTGGATGGAGAATCAATTTATTGCGCATGTACGAGTCAAGAATGATATTAAAGAGATTCAAAGTGTCTCGGAACACTTATTGGCGACTGGAGATTTAACTGCAAAATTGGCTGCTAAAATAGGGCTTGAAGAATACGGAGAGCTCTTGGGGATAGTTCATGATCTTGGAAAGTTAACGGAAGAATTTTTGAATTATATTAAATCTGCAACTAATTTACTTGATCTCGAAGAAGATGATGATCTCAATATAAAAGATAAAAAGGGTAAGATAGATCATTCAACTGCAGGAGCACAGTTTATATATAAAGAGCTTACTAAAAAGCAAACAGAGTCTCAAGCATACGATGTTCTTTTGCAGATTTTACCCTTGATCGTGGCTTCTCATCATTCGGGATTGATTGACTGCATAACACCAGATGGAATCGATCAATTCTCTCAACGTATGAGTAAGGATGAGCGAGAAACTAGATTGAATGAGGCGTTTTCTAATCTTGACTTAGAAATCCAAGAGCGATGTCAACGAATTTTAAATGACGATTCACTTGCTTTAAAATTTAATCAAAAAATATCTTCAATGAAAGAACAGAATGATTCCAATGAATCAAAAGAGTTAAAGATTGGATTACTAATTAAATTTCTAAGTAGCTGTCTAATTGATGCTGATCGAATTAATACTGCTGATTTTCAAGCACCAGAGAAAACGGGGTTAAGAAGACACGGAAAGTATGTTAGCTGGGATTGTTTAATTGAGAAATTGGAATTAGAATTGTCCAAATTTAAAGCTGACAGTCCAATGAATTTAATTCGCCGAAGCATTGCCGCAGGATGTTTGAATTTTGCGAGCAGTCCTAAAGGTCTTTATCGGTTAACTGTGCCTACCGGAGGGGGCAAAACTCTGGCTAGTCTAAGATTTGCTCTGCATCATGCTCGTCAACATCAGATGGAGCGAATTATCTATGTAATCCCATTTCTTTCGATCATAGATCAGAATGCTCAGGTTGCTAGAGAAATTTTTGAGGATGCTTCGCATCAAGAGATTGTTTTAGAACATCATTCCAATCTAACGCCAGAAAAAGAGACAATGCGTCATAAATTATTGGCAGAGAATTTTGATGCACCAGTCATTTTTACCAGCATGGTTCAGTTTATGGAAATTTTGTTTGGGAATGGGACAAGAAATCTCCGACGAATGCACCAGTTAGCTAATAGTGTCTTGATTTTTGATGAAATTCAATCTTTACCTATTTATTGTATTCAGCTGTTTAACTTAGCAATTCGATTTTTGGTAAAAGAATGTGGCACAACAGCAGTGCTATGTAGTGCTACGCAGCCATTGTTAGATCAAATTAAAATTAAAGAAAGAGCACTCTTGATTGAGCAGCAGATCATCCCTAATTACAGGGAGATATTTGCAGAATTTAAAGACTTAAAAAAGATAGAAGTTTTTGATCGGCGTGAACCTAATGGTTGGACTAATGAAAAGTTGGTTGCGCTGGCTAAAGAAGAGCTTGCTGCAATGGGAAGTGTCTTAATTATTGTAAATACCAAAAATGTTGCACATAAGCTTTATCGGCAATTTGAAAATACTAAAGTTTTGCATCTCAGTACAGATATGTGTCCCAAGCATCGACGCGAAGTTTTAGCAGAGATTAAAAAATTGCTTGAAAAGCAAGAACCATTTATTTGTGTTAGTACTTCGCTGATCGAGGCTGGAGTTGATCTGGATTTTGGTTGTGTGATTCGTTCTTTAGCAGGACTGGATTCGCTTGTCCAAGCGGCAGGGCGAGTTAATCGAAATTGTCTTAGACAATTTGGCAAACTGATTTTAGTTAATCTTCAAGATGAAGACTTACAATATCTTGATGAAATCAGAATTGCTAAAGAAAAAACGGAACGTATTTTTGATGATTATAAAGATAATCCAGATCGATTTGAGAAAGATTTGCTGGGATTGAAGGCGATTGAAGATTATTATAGTTACTATTTTCATGAACGTCAAAGTGAAATGAGCTATCCAATTTCTAAGAAATCCATCTTAAAAAGAGAGGATACCATATTTAATCTTTTGGCAACAAATACCAAGTCGGTTGCTGCGTATCGAAGAATTAATAGCAGAGAACCAGCGATTTTTTTGTGTCAATCGTTTAAAACTGCAGCTAAACTTTTCAAAGTAATTAATTCCCCTACCCAAGGTGTGATTGTGCCATATCAAGCTGGCAAAGAGATTATCGAGGAACTTGGTCGGGTAAATGATCCACGAGTCCAAGCTGATCTTTTGAAAAAAGCTCAACCTTATTCAGTAAATGTTTTTTTAAATAAATTTGAGGACTATAAGACACGTGGAATTATTCGTGAAGTACAATCAGGAATGGGGGTTTTTTATCTAGAAAAGCAGTATTATGATGAAGAATGTGGTTTTGAAAAAATGGATAATCTTAATTTGTGAGTAAAATTATGGAGGTGATAGAATGGAGAATAAAATAAGCTTTAAAGTTTATGGTAAATATGCATTATTTACGGATCCACTTACTAAAATCGGAGGTGAAAAATGTTCTTATCAGATTCCGACCT
>JBFYZC010000222.1:0-5289 GCA_041309705.1 Bacillota bacterium
ATAAATCAAGCCGGGTTTTTAACCCGGCTTGCAAATATTATTGATTAAAAAGATACTCTTCTAAGTAACGATTCTTGACTTCAGTTTCTTGCAGTTGAAATTTAATCACGTCACGAATTGAGATCATTCCGACAATTTTTTCTTTATCAACTACTGGCATATGACGGATCTGATTTTTAGTCATAATCTTCATGATATAATCAATTTCGTCATCTAAGATTGCGACTAATGGATTAGAGGACATGAGACTGGCGACGCTTTTGTTTTTGAAATCATCATAATCTTGATAAACTCCCCTTAATAAATCACGTTCAGAAATAATCCCCACCAGTTTGTTTTGAGCATTAACTACAATTAAAGCCCCAATTTTTTCGGTTAATAATTTGGTCATTGCTTCAAAGAGACTATTATCATTGGTAATGGTAAAGATTGAATCCTGTTTGTGTTTTAATAAATCGGCTACTTTCATCACCTAGACCTCCATTCGTTTTTAATAAACATTTTGGATGAAGATGTTTGAACATACACCAATTTTTTTAAAATTTCAGGGTTGATTCGAGAACAAGTTGACGGTGTCGGTTGTTTTAAGTTTCTCTTCTGACTTTAAAATTAGATCAATTACTTGTTGGCGAATCTCGTTTTGCAGATAGTGATAGGTTCGAATAATTATTAATCTTGGTTTTTGAGCGTTTTTTAAAAAATAATCAAAAAGTTGCTTTTGCTCCGAAAGATTAGGATAAAGCATCTCTGGAGTAGCAATGGCGAGCCTGAGCCAACTAAAGAGAGAATAATCATCAACAGTAACTACTTTGGTATGAAAATCATAGCCAATCGCAAATTTGATAACTAATTCCTCGGGAATTAATTTGGTCTTGAGTACAAAACTACCATAATAATCACGATAAGGTTGCACTGGATTCATCCCAAAACAGGTGGTCTTTTCTTTTGAAGCTGGTGGTTTCAATGAACCAGCATTGCTTTGGTCTGTTTTGGTAACAATTAAACGATGCCCTTCAAGTAATAAATTATGGTAATGATAGTATTCCCATGGTTTTAAAAATTGATCAGTCAATTTAACCAGCCAAGATTCCATTAGCGACTCCTTGAAAATTTTAACTCAATTAATTCTTCGCTGTTTATTTACAAAATCCTCTAAAAAAGTCGTAGTCTTAACAAGTCTTCTGAGACAAAGGAAAATTGACTGATAGTTTGAAGTGCCTGTTCCATAGCAGCTTCGGTTGCTTCATGAGTAAGGATTACAATGGGGATATAATCATTTTTGCCATGTGTTTCTAATTGAATCATTGAAGAGATAGAGATCTGATTTTCTCCCAGAACGCCAGAGATTTTTGACAGAATACCTGGTTGATCAAGGGTGAAGAGACGCAGATAAAAACGATTACGAATTTTAGAAACCGACAAAGGCTTTACCTGAAGTTCAGGATTGATGGTACGATGACAGAACTGGTCACCACGTTTGAGACGAAGATCACGTGAGAGATCTATAATATCACTCACAATCGCACTGGCAGTTGGTCGTTCTCCTGCTCCGGGACCATAGAACATGGTATTACCCACAAAATCACCTTTAACAAAGATCGCATTCAGCTCATTACTAACTGCAGCTAAAAGATGGGTACTTGGTACTAAGGTTGGATGTACTCGTAAATCTAATCCTTCCGGTAATTGTCTGAGAATTGCCAATAGTTTAATTGTATAACCGAAGTTTTTTGCGAAATTAATGTCTAACTTAGTAATCTGGGTGATTCCCTCCAGATAAAGATCTTGAAAGTCAACCAATCCAGAGGTGGCAATTGAGGCGAGAATAGTTAGTTTATGAGCGGCATCTCCACCACCAATATCCAAGGTGGGGTCAGCTTCGGCAAAGCCTTTTGCTTGAGCTTGGGCAAGTGCTTCGCTAAATTCCAGCTCTTCTTGATGCATACGAGTTAAAATATAATTGGATGTACCGTTGACAATTCCATAAAGACTTTCAATCTGATTGGCAACCAAGCCTTCACGTAGTCCTTTAATAATTGGAATTCCGCCACCAACGCTAGCTTCAAAGAGTAAATCCACGCCATTTTCGGCAGCAATCTGAAAAAGTTCATGACCTTTAGTGGCAATCAAAGCTTTATTAGCAGTAACCACATGTTTTTTATTACGTAAAGCTTGAGTAATAAAGCTAAAAGCAGGCTCATATCCACCAATAGTTTCAACCACAATATTAATTTCCGGATCATTTAACAATACTTGGACATCAGTGGTACAAGTGACATTTTCCAAGTTTAGTTGACGATCTTTACTCCAATCAAGTTCAACAATTGTTTTAAGATTGAAATTAATAGCAGTACGTGTTTTTAATAATTCATGCTGTTCGAGCAGGATGCGTGCGACACCAGTTCCAACAGTGCCTAATCCAATAATACCGACATTTACTTGATTATCCTTCATTTAATTCACTCCCGGCTATAGTTTTTCAAACTTAGGAATTATTTTATTACATTTTTTTGTAAAGATTTGATTTCCAGATCTTTGTATTTGATCTAATAAAAAATTGCTGTGAGGGATTATTAAAATTTTTTAATTGAAGATGCTATTAAAGCACAAGATTTTTTAATAAGGAGGTGTAGAGAATGACTGTTGACTACATTGTAATGGTAGTTGGATTAATCGTTACCACCATTGGGTACTTGATGCGTCCAACTGACCTTGGATGGTTTTTATTGGGTTTTGGTGCCGCCCATGTTTTTCTTAGTATTCTTGATCTTATTTTTCGTCGTCCCAGTATTGATGTACATCAAGATTAAGCAGGTGACCGGGTCAGAATTGATCCGGTCATTTTTTTTAATCTATGTAAATTATTATAAATTGATCATTCACCAATAATTTTAATTAGTACCTTTTTGGGTCGACAACCATCAAATTCTCCGTAAAAAATCTGTTCCCATGGTCCAAAATCTAATTTGCCGTCAGTTACGGCTACCATTACTTCTCGTCCCATAATCTGCCGTTTTAAATGGGCATCTCCATTATCTTCACCGGTACGATTATGCTGATAGAGATTGAGTGGTTCATGTGGAGCTAATTTCTCAAGCCAGCTTTTAAAATCTTTAAGTAGTCCGCTTTCGTGGTCATTAATAAAGACACTGGCAGTAATATGCATGGCATTAACCAAGCAAAAACCTTCTTTAATTTCGCTAGCAGTAATTGCAGCGCTAATCTCGGGAGTAATATTAATAAATTGAAAACGATTATCAGTAGTGAACTCCAATTCTTGCCGATAAGAACGCAATGGAAGATTCCCCCTCGAATAACTATGTTTTATCCAACTATAGCATATCTTGACGTGCTTGACAATGATCTTCAAGATATATTTTGTGTTTGCAATGATTGGAAAAATTTTATGGTGACAGGAGGAGATTTTAAAGATTAGCAGAATAAATTCTTTAACGTCGGGTAGTAAGGGGGCTACCCATTAGTTATTAGGGGGAATGATAATCGAATGAAGTTGATTGGTAAAAAGAGAATCTATGGTACTTTTTTAATATTCTTAAGTTTATTAATATCTGTAGTTTGGGCACAACCAATTAAACAGATTGAGCTAAACTTTAAGAATACGGAGATCAAGGATGTTTTAAGGGCGCTAGCAGATCAGCAAGGGGTTAATTTGATTGTTGATGATGATATTAAAGGGCCAATTACAATCAGATTATCAAAATTAACTTTTCAAGATGCTTTAGATTTAATTACTAAAAATAATAATTTAACTTATGTTTATGAAAATCGTTCTTATCACATTTCCCGTGCTAATAATTATACTTTAAAAATTGAATATCAAAACAATCTCTTAAACATCGAAGCAAAAAATGCCCCGCTAATTGAGATTCTAAACAAGATCACTGAAAAAACTGGTCAAAATTTTGTTCCAGATCAGACGTTAAATGACCAGGTAACACTAATATTAAAAAATACCTCATTAGAAGATGGTTTACAGGTATTACTAACTAAAGCAGAGTGTGTTGCTGAAAAACAAGGTGATGTTTACTTAGTTCATAAGCGTACATCAGATCAGGTTCCAGTAAATCTAACTTACCAAAATAATCTGTTAACCTTAGATGCCCGCAATGTCCCATTAGTTGCCTTAACTCGTGCGTTAACTCAGAAAACTGGAGTCTCCGTAGTTCCAGATCAGAATTTAAATCCTTCCCTCAGTATCTATTTTAAAGATTTAACCCTCAAAGATTGTTTGAATGTGCTGGCAGACACTGCCAACCTAGTAGTCAATCGAGAAGGTGATGTCTGGCGTATCTCGGCTCGAACTGGTAGGGGTAATTTTAAAATTAAATATCAAAATAATTTACTGTCAGCAAACATTGATGCTGCAGATGTAAGTCAAGTTACCAACGAGATCATGCGTCAAACTGGCTGCAATATTATGCTGGCGAAAGAGATTAACGGTAATGTCAGTGCACATTTTCAGGATGTCCCACTTACGCAAGCTTTAATTATTATTTATGAAAGTCAGGGTTGGAGTATTGAAAAACAGGATAATTATTATTATGTACGTTATAATAATAATGCTAATCCTAATATGCGTATTATTTATAATCCAGAAACTCAAAACTTTGACCTTGATATTCAATCCGCAAGTATTGCAGCAGTCTTAAGTGAAATGGCACGCAAAGCCAATCAAAACATTGTAGTTTTTTCACAAGTAAACTGGACCATTAATAATATTCGACTGCAGAAAGTTAATTTCAATAATGCTTTGGATTATCTGTTACGTGGAACAGTTTTTACATATTGTTATGAAAATCAAACTTATATGATTGGTGATGGGATGATTGTTCGTCCTGAAAATGCAGCTTTTTCAGAGGTGAAAGTTTATACTGTACAATATATAAAAGCAGAACAACTTCTAAATACATTACCCCCCATTTTTTCACGTCAAAATTTTATGCTCTTAGCCGAGAAAAATGCCCTGATTGTTTCAGCAACCCCAAGTACTCAGGCACAATTTGCCAAGTATCTAGCCCAGGTGGATGTCGAAGGGATTAATGATCGTACGGAAGTCTTTAAGATTAAATATCTCAAAGCTGAAGATGTATTAAAACTTATTCCCCCTTCTATTCCTAAAAATGATATTGTAGTAATTAAAGAAGCTAATGCACTAGCAGTAACTGGACCACAAAACCTGGTCGCTCAAGTAAAACAGTACATTCAGAAGATCGATCAAGTCAACCCAATGATTATCTTTGATATTATGATTGTCTCACTGGGTAATTC
>JBFYZC010000223.1:0-6335 GCA_041309705.1 Bacillota bacterium
ACTTACTCCATTTAGCAGGAGCAGAAGTAACTAGCGTCACGACCTTCAATGCTCCCTTAAAACTAACTGATCTGCAATTAAAAAATGATTTGATTAGTTCTTTAGAGCTAAATAATCTTCCTGAAAAAGAATTACTTCCCCAGATATATCAGCAAATTATTCAAAATATTATTTTGGGCGAGAATAATCCTAGTTTACAATATTTACAAAGTAAAACGTTGATTCAACTATTTGGCAGTTATCAAAGTGGTACTATTGACACTTTAATCTTTTTTGGAGGAGGCATGTCTTCCAAAAGTAATCTGCAAAAAGAATTGGATCTACCACTTTTAGAGGCAACTCGAAAAACTCAAGTGAATTTAATTGGTGTTGAACCTAATTTTGCTTCAGAATCATATATGCAGCTTTATCAGTCTAAGTGTAAAACTACACTTGATAACATTGAGACTATCCCAGGACAAGTCAGCCTGGTTTATCTCTTAATGACCGGAAAAACAGGGCATTATGGCTTAAAAAAGACGGCTCGTGAATTAATGCCTGCTATCAAATTTAATTGATTCTCTAGGGGTGATCATATGAATTCACAAAATCCATCAGTAACTATTTTAATTCCAGCATATAATGAAAGTACACATATTGTAGAAACAATTAAAGCAGTACAAAATATCAAAAAAGTTAATCAAATTATTGTCATTAATGATTGTTCCAAAGATAACACCAGTGAATTAGCTAAATCTACTGGAGTTGAAGTGATTGACCTAACTCATAATCTGGGTAAAGGGGGTGCTTTAAATTATGGACTTAAATTTACCCAAGCAGAAGTTATCGGGTTACTCGATGCAGATTTAGGTAAAACTGCCTTTGAAGTAGTAAAATTACTTGATCCTGTTTTAGAAAACAAGGCTGATATGACCATCGGACGTTTTCCACCTGCCAAAAAGAAAGGTGGCTTTGGCATGGTCACCAAACTTGCCCGCAAAGGAATACGCTGGTACACAGGACTCGAAGTTGCCAGCCCACTCTCTGGACAACGGGTTTTGCAACGTGAAATTATTAATAAAATTGGTGCTTTTGAATCTGGCTTTGGCGTTGAAGTTGGTCTCACGATTGATGTTTTCCGACATGGTTTTCGTGTCAAAGAAATTCCAGTACAAATGGGTCACGCCGAAACCGGAAGAGATCTAGCTGGTTTTCTGCATCGAGGTCATCAGTTTTGGGATGTCTTGATCGTGCTGGCGAAAAGACTAATAAAGAGGTGACCTGTATTAATGTTTTTTAATCTCCTTCTTTTAATTATCACCTTAATAATTACCTGCCTGGTCTATCCATTTTTGAAGAAAATGATGCTGGATTCAAATCTGGTAAAACCCAACTACAAAAACGAACTAATTCCTGCGGCAGGGGGATTAGTTTTTCTTGTGGTTTTGCCAATCATCATCAGCATTGGTTTGTTTCTTGATTTACCTGGGTTTACCATTAGTAATATTGCACTTTTTCTACTTTTAATAATTGGTACTGGATTTATGGGTTTTCTTGATGACCAATTGGGAAATAATTTAAATAAAGGTTTTCGTGGTCATTTAAAAGCTTTACTGCAAGAAAAAAAATTAACTACTGGTGGCTTCAAACTTTTCTTCGGTGCACTCATTGCTTTGATTTTTAGTCTGGGAATCACGAAACCATTAAAACTTGATTTCGGACATTTTTTAGCCGGAACAATTTTACATTTTTTATTAATCGCTTTAGCCACTAACACCATTAATAGCTTTGATCTTCGTCCTGGTCGGGCAGGAAAAGTTTTCTTACTTGGCGCTGTTCTAATCTGTATCTTCGCCAAAAACTTCTCTTATTTAGGGTTATTCATTCCTAGCTTGACAATTCTTCTTTGCTATCTACCACTAGACCTCAAAGCTAAAATTATGTTAGGGGATATTGGCTCAAATCTTTTAGGGGCGACTCTAGGAGTCATGGGTTGCTGGATGCTAAATCTACCAGGAAAAATCTCTTTTTTACTCATTTTATTAGGATTACAATTTGCCGCAGAGAAGTTTTCCTTTACTACTCTGATTGAACAGAGTAAAATTTTAAAGTCAATAGATGATTTAGGACGGGGGAAAAAATAGTGCGTTTAGGAGTTCATGTTTCGATTGGCAAAGGATTATCAAGTGCAGTTGATCATGCACTCGCCTCAAATTGTGATGGTTTTCAGATCTTTGCCGGCAATCCTCGTGGCTGGAGTCGTAAACCATTAATAATTGAAGAAATAAATTCTTTTAAAAAAGCACGTGAAAAAGCAGCACTTGAACCAGTTGTTGTTCATGCGCCATATTTAGCTAATCCGGCTACCAATCAACCTGAGCTTTATCAAAAAACCTTAGCTGTCTTAACCGAGGATTTTCATCGTGCTAATCAACTAGAAGCAGATTTTTTTGTCCTTCATCCTGGACGTGCTAGTGATCATCAACCTGGTCTGGCACGAGTGATTGCGCTGGTTCAACAACTACTGCAAGCTGTATCAGGAAAAACCATCTTACTGCTAGAGAATCAAGCGGGTGGTAGTAACGAAGTTGCTGCAGAGCTTCAAGATTTACAAACGCTTCTTTCAGGAATTGCGCTTCCAGAAAGAACTGGTATCTGTTTTGATACCTGTCATGCTTTTGCGGCAGGTTATGATCTGCGTTCTGCAGAAAGTCTTTCCAAAGTAGTTACCATCCTTACTGAAACTGTAGGGCTAAATTCTCTAAAGTTATTCCACCTCAATGATGCTAAAGGGGAATGTGGATCCAAACTTGATCGTCATGAGCATATTGGTCTAGGAAAAATCGGCTTAGCTGGCTTTGAGGCACTACTTAATCATCCTAAATTGTCACATCTACCTGGCATTCTAGAAACTCCACAACATGAACCTGGTGATGATCAACGCAATCTAACTACACTCAAAAATTTACTTAGAATACCTACATTACATGAAAATTAAGTTTTGAGAGATAATATTTTTAATAGGAGAGTATTAAATTTTGAAACAAATCGAAGTCTATACTGATGGAGCTTGCTCAGGCAATCCAGGTCCTGGTGGGTGGGGAGTAGTACTAATTGAGCAAACGACCATTCAAGAATTATCTGGAGCAGAAAAACACACCACCAATCAACGGATGGAATTAACCGCTGCAATTGCTGCTTTGAATGCCATTCCAGAATCTGCTCAAATCAATTTATACTCAGACAGTGCTTATTTAATTAATGCTTTTCGTCAGAACTGGCTAAAAAATTGGCAACGTAATGGCTGGTTAAATTCACAAAAACAACCCGTAGTAAACCAAGATTTATGGCAAAAATTACTCATCCATAATCAACGGCATCAAATTCAATGGATTAAAGTGCCAGGACATCGTGACAATCATTATAATAATCGTTGTGACGAACTAGCTCGTGCGGCTATTAAGACTATTCTTTAATCCACTTTACATAATTAAAAAAATAATTAAAAAAATTTTTCACGAAGATGTATTTACTTATATATTTTCTGAAAAGTTCAATTTAATCATACTTAAATAAGGAGTGATTTGAAGTGCTAAATGAAAAACAACTCACCAGTTTAACCGAGACTGCGCGACAGATGCGTGGCGACATTATTCAAATGCTAGCCGCCTCGAAATCTGGTCATCCTGGAGGTTCGCTATCTGCAGTTGAACTCTTAGCTTATCTCTATTTTTATAAGATGAAACTGGATCCCAAAAATCCCAAACTACCTGAACGTGATCGTTTCGTCCTCAGTAAAGGACATGCTGCTCCGGTACTCTATGCCGCTTTGGTAGAACGTGGCTTCTTTGATAAAAGTCATCTAACCAGTCTGCGTCAGTTAAATAGTATTTTGCAAGGTCATCCAGACCTCAAAAAAACTCCTGGAGTTGATGCTTCAACTGGTTCATTAGGTCAAGGACTCTCCATCTCCAATGGACTAGCATTAGCAGGTAGACTTGATCAAAATCCTTATCATGTCTATGTTTTAATGGGTGATGGTGAAATTGAAGAAGGTCAAGTCTGGGAAGCTGCCATGACTTCCGTTCACTATAAACTGGATAATCTTACTGCATTTTTAGACTATAATCATCTGCAGATTGATGGTGCTATTGAAGAGGTTAAATCAATGACCAATCCAGGAGCACGTTTTGCTGCATTTGGCTGGGAAGTGTTAGAGATTAATGGTCATGACTTTAACGAATTAGACCAAGCAATTACTACAGCAAGTCAGATCAAAGGTAAACCAACCATAATTATTATGAATACTGTTAAGGGTAAGGGGATCTCTTTTATGGAGAATCAAGCAGGCTGGCATGGTACTGCACCCAAACCAGAAGAAGCCGCCCAAGCGCTTCAAGAATTAGGATTAGCTTAATTGATTATTCGAGGGAGTTGAAAATAATGAGTCAAAAAATTGCCACCCGTGAAGCCTATGGGACTGCTTTAGTTAAATTAGGTGAGACCAATCCTCAAATTGTTGTATTAGATGCTGACCTCTCTAAATCAACCAAAACTGCCACTTTTGCTAAAAAATTCCCAGAACGTTTCTTTCAAATGGGAATTGCCGAAGCTGATATGATGGCAACCGCTGGCGGATTAGCCTTAGGAGGTAAGATTCCTTTTGCCAGTACCTTTGCAATCTTCGCCACTGGTCGTGCTTACGAGCAAGTAAGAAATACCATTGGCTATCCTGGTTTAAACGTAAAAATTGCTGCTACCCATGCTGGAATTACAGTTGGTGAAGATGGTGGATCACATCAATCAATCGAAGATATCGCTTTGATGCGTGCTATTCCTGGAATGACCGTCTTAAATCCTGCTGATGCAGTTGAAACTGAAAAATTAATCATTGCTGCGGCAAAACATCAAGGTCCTGTCTATATTCGCCTTGGTCGCGAAAATGTTCCAATAATCTTTGCAGATGATTATCAGCCAGAAATTGGCAAAGCAGTAAAACTCCGTGATGGAAAAGCAGCTACCATTTTTGCCACTGGCATAATGGTTGAAAAAGCACTTCAAGCGGCTGATGAATTAAATACTCAAGGCACTACTGTGCGGGTAATTAATATTCATACCATTAAACCTTTAGATACTGCTACAGTCATTAAAGCTGCTTGGGAAACCGGGGCAATTGTAACTGTTGAAGAACATAGTATCATTGGTGGTTTAGCCAGTGCAGTTGCCGAAACAGTGGTACAAAATCATCCTGTTCCGATGGAGTTTGTCGGAATAAAGGATCGCTTCGGACAATCTGGTACTCCAGCCGATCTGCTTACAGAATATGGTCTCACGACTAAAAATATTATTACTGCTGTTCAAAAAGCAATCGGACGTAAAGCATAAAATGAATAAAAAAAATCCCAGCTGATACTTTTCTAAAAAAATATCGCTGGGATTTTTTTATTTTTTAATTACTTTACCTAAAACAGTTTGATTAGTAACCGGTGTTGTAGTTGTTTTAGTTTCAGAATCAGAGGCTTCAGAGTCAGTCTTAAAAACACTTGACTCTTGCTTCATCTCTTTACTGAAACGCTCTTTAATCGTTTTTTCAATCTTCACTCGATCAGCTTCATTATACGCCAGATATGGGGTCATTACCAAGAGATACTCATCTTCAATATTATCGTCTTTGATCTTTGAAAATAGTTTACCAATTAGTGGAATATCTCCTAAGAACGGAATTTTTTCAGTCTTTTTTACCGTGCGTACATTACGCAAACCACTAATCACAATCGTCTGTTTGTCACTAACTCGAATCGTTGATTCTGAAGTACGCTTGATAATCTCTGGCAAACCTTCAGTTATTCCACCAAATTCACTAAATTCTGGTTTCAGCTCCATCGTAATCTGATTATCCGAAGATACCCATGGAGTTATGGTAATTCTTAATCCAGTAGTAAATGGTTTTACCTGATCGGGTTGAGGAGAGGCTGTTCCTGAGGTTGCAGTTGAAATTTTGTAGTTACGTTCATTAGTAACTTCAAAAGCAACCTTATAACCATTTAAGGTTGAAAGCGTTGGATTTTGAACAATCTTCGCTTTCCCTTGCTGACCTAAGATCTTTAAGGTTGAATAAATACTTTCTGCTGATGTTCCTAGTTTTAAAGTGATATCCCCAGTTCCTGGTTTGAATTCAATCCCAGTTCCATTCGCCAAGTTGGCTACTGTTGAAGGATCCCAGTCAATTCCTTTCGAATTACCCAGTGAGACAATCATAATATCAAAGATAATCATTGGGTTGACTTGATCGATCTTCTGAATGTACTGTTTTACTTGAGCGACCAGGTTTTGTGGTCCAGTTACTGCTAGTGCAT
>JBFYZC010000224.1:0-11339 GCA_041309705.1 Bacillota bacterium
AAATATCAGCTGAGATCGGCACACCTAAAGCATTAATCTCCTTTTTGGCAGTAGCCAAAAAGTCATGGATAATATCTTCTTTGGCACGACCCTTGGCATGTGGATAAACACAGTTACTGATTTTACCATCACTGGTAAAGCGGACATAATCAAATTGAATCTCGGAAAATCCCATTGCGACAGCTTCTTTGGCAAGCTCAATATTATAACGCCAAACCTCTTCTGAACTTGGATCAACCCAAATCTTACCTTTTTTATCACGCCAGAGACCACCGGTTTTGCTCATTACTGCTAAATCTAATCTCTTTTGCGCTAAAATAGGATCTTTAAAAACGACAATTCTGGCAATTGGAAAGATGTTATTCTGTTTTAAACGTGCTACCAAATCCTTCATATTGCGAGCACGTGGTTCGCCGTTAGCACCAATCGTCTTTGCCAAAGCAACATTACTGGGATAACTTAGATAACCAGTATCATCTTTAACGTCAATTACCAGAGCATTGACTTTAGTTTTGCCAACGAAATCAATGATGTTAGTCATTTTTTTTGATAGTCCGGCACTCCAACCAGTAAGATAAATGCCACGTACTGGTTCAGACGTTTTAGCGAAAACATTCTGTGTTGTAATCTGTTTTTTTTGCGTCTCAACTGTAACAGTAACAGTTTTGGTTTTTGCACCATAAGCAGTGGTAAACATGGTAATTAATAATAGTGGAGTTAAAAAATAGAGAGCTCCTTTGTTTTTCATTTGTGATTAGTTACTCCTTTAAACATAGATTAATAGCTATGTTGAGATTTTTTATTTTGGTCTTATCGTGCTGCAGTGTAAATCTTTATTTGTCGCTCGATCTTGCTGAATTTATAAAATTGGCTAAAATCGCCTATAATTGCGTAAGCTGGCGCCCCCCTTCTTTGTTTTGAAAGAATAATTCGTGATTTTTAATGGCTATCCTTCAAGAAATTAAATCCAAAGTAATTTTTTTACATTAAAATAAATCTTTAAATGGAATGGATAATAAAAAAATAATTAAATCATACTAGAAGTGAGAAATGACAAAAGGAGTGGATTCATGATGCGCTGTTTCTGGAGTATCATTATTTTAAGTAGTTTATTTGTAAGTACTTTTTTGGTAAGCGAACAAGCTCAAGCTGACTGGACCTATACAGTTAAACGTGGCGATACTCTATATAATATTTCCCGCAGGGTTGGAGTATCTCTGACTAAACTTAAAGCAAGAAATGGATATCCAAGTAGTTTGAGGATTGGACAACGTTTAATTATTCCTACTGGTAGTAGTAGTAGCAGTAGTAGTGTAAGTAGAATTCCCGGGGATTCATATCTGTTGGCGCGAGTAATTCATGCTGAAGCTGGTGCTGAACCATATTTGGGAAAAGTTGCAGTTGGTGGGGTTATTTTAAATCGGATTCAAAATCCCAAGTTTCCGAAGACGCTTTCTGGAGTGGTTTATCAACCGCATGCTTTTGAGTCGGTAAGTAATGGAATGGTTAATCGTTCACCGAGTAGTGATTCTTTAAAAGCGGCGCGCGACGCTTTGAGTGGTTGGGATCCTTCGGGAGGAGCTTTATACTTCTTTAATCCATCCAAGACTAGTAATAGATGGATCTGGGCACGAAAAATTATTAATCGTATTGGCAAACATGTATTTGCAATCTAATAAATAGTGTCTTTTTGTCCTATCAAGAGAATAGACTTTTAACAGTATATATTCTTTAAGAAAAGTTTTTATGGAAAAGGTTGGTGAAAGAATCATGCAGATCTACACCTGGTTTATGCAGATGCTCGTCTCTTTTGTAGTACTATATTCAATTGGATATTATGTAGCAGGTTTTAGTGCTTTGACAATACAATGGCTGCTGTTTTTGGCAGTTTTAATTGCAACAGGAATTTACTTAGTAAATAGAATTTTTAATTTACAAAAAAAGGGTAAATTTATAAATCGAGCAGGGATAAATTTCGTAGTGGCAGCAGTTGCTATCTTTGGTGCTACTCAAATGATTTATGGCGGAGGTGTTCCGTTTTTAGAAGCATTATTAGCAGCAGCAATTATTGCGTTGTTAGCAGCAGCATTTACTAGACCTAAGCTTGTTAATTAAAAAAAGACCGTCCTAAAAGGACGGCATCAATAAAGGAGGATGGAATTTAGGGGGTATCGAAAAAAGGCTTTATAAACCTTAACAAGCGTAATTTCATCTTCAATAATAGTTTCGACTGATTTAAAAAAGAACTTTATAGTTCTTTTTTGTTTTTATAAATTTTTTTTAGCGCAGGAACGGAGCATTGCTTTTAAGTTTGGAATTCGCTTATTATGTACGACATTTTGTGCTTGAGAAAATCGAGTCGGCAGGAAACGGACGGCTAATCGCGAAATCTTTGGAGAAATATTGGAGGTGCTTAGTAATGATTTTTGAAGAAAAAAAAGTAATGAATAGTGGAAAAGTTGTTTCTGGCGTTGAAAAAGCTCCACATCGTTCTCTTTTTAAAGCAATGGGTTATACAGATGAAGAGCTAGCCAGACCATTAGTAGCAATTGCTAATCCTGCAAACGAAATTATTCCAGGTCATATTCATTTAGATCAGATTGTAGAGGCAGTGAAAACTGGGGTCAGAATGGCAGGCGGAACGCCGATTGAATTTGGAGTAATTGGAGTCTGTGATGGAATTGCGATGGGTCATGAAGGAATGAAATATTCTCTGGCAAGTCGTGAATTAATTGCGGATTCAATTGAGAGCATGGTGATGGCACATGCTTTTGATGGAGTTGTTTTTGTGCCGAACTGTGATAAAATTATTCCCGGAATGTTGATGGCGGCGGGAAGACTTAATCTACCCTCGATTTTTGTGAGTGGTGGGCCAATGCTGGCGGGGAATAATCAGGGGCAACGTGCTGATTTGAATTCTGTTTTTGAAGGAGTCGGGGCAGTTGCTGCAGGGAAAATGGATCCTGATGCTTTGTGGGAGTTAGAAGAGAATGCCTGTCCCGGATGTGGCTCTTGCGCGGGAATGTTTACCGCCAATACGATGAACTGTTTAACTGAAGTGTTGGGAATGGGGCTGCCTGGGAATGGTACGATTCCTGCAGTTGAGGCACGACGGATTAGGCTCGCGAAAACAGCAGGAATGCAAATTTTAGAGTTGATCAAACGGGATTTACGTCCTAGTGAAATTCTGACGAAAGCCGCCTTTACTAATGCGTTTACTGTGGATATGGCAATTGGAGGCTCAACCAATACCGTACTGCATCTGCCAGCGATCGCACATGAGGTAGGGATTGAGCTTGATCTGGAATGGATTAATGAAATTAGTAAAAAAACGCCACATCTGGCTTATTTAAGACCGGGCGGAGTTCATCATATTCAGGATTTAGATGAAGCAGGTGGGATTCCGGCGGTGATGGTAGAGTTAAGCAACTCGGGATTACTGGATCTGACGGCACGTAGTGTCACTGGGAAGACGTTAGGTGAGAATTTAGCAGGAGTCAAAGTGAGATTACCTGAGGTAATTCGTCCAATCAATAATCCCTATCATCAAGAAGGCGGACTAGCGATTCTCTGGGGTAATCTGGCTTCGGATGGTTGTGTGGTGAAGCAATCAGCAGTAGCAACGGAGATGATGCAACATCAAGGGCCTGCTAGAGTCTTTGACGGTGAAGAAGCTGCAATTCAAGCGATTATGGCAGGGAAGATTGTCGCAGGAGATGTAGTGGTGATTCGCTATGAAGGACCGAAAGGTGGTCCAGGAATGCGCGAGATGCTTGGCCCAACTTCGGCAATTGCCGGAATGGGGCTGGATAAAGAAGTGGCACTGCTTACGGATGGCAGATTTTCAGGTGCTTCACGCGGTGCCTCGATTGGACATATTTCTCCAGAAGCGATGGCAGGTGGGAATATTGCTTTGGTTAAAGAAGGGGATCTGATTCAGATTGACATTCCTAAGCGAAGCCTGAATCTTTTGGTGTCAGAGGCAGAATTAGCCGAGCGTCGCGCTGCCTGGCAAGCACCGGAGAGCAAAATTAAAAAAGGCTATCTTAAACGTTACAGTCAGTTAGTAACCTCTGCAAACACTGGTGCTGTCTTGAAATAGGAAATTTAAAAATTATAAATACTTATCGTAACAGTATTTTGCAATTTTATAAATGCAAAAACCCTTTATTGTAGAGTGTTTGCTAAAATTAGCAAGCACTTGACTTTTTTGTGAGATTGGCTTATAGTTATAGACAAGAGAATTAATTATTCGGGGTGAGTTGCAACACTGAAAGGAGTGGACGCGGATGAAGCTTAATGGTGCTAGGATTCTTTTAGAATGTTTGGAAAAAGAGGGAGTCGAAGTAATCTTCGGTTATCCAGGTGGACAGGTAATTCCACTTTATGATGAACTTTATGATGCGAAGATTAAAAATATTTTAGTCCGACATGAACAAGGTGCAGTACATGCTGCGGATGGATATGCAAGAAGTACGGGAAAAACAGGAGTCTGTCTTGCCACCTCCGGGCCGGGAGCTACCAATTTAGTAACAGGAATTGCTACGGCTTATATGGATTCGATTCCGCTAGTGGCGATTACGGGACAGGTGCCTACATTTATGTTAGGTTGCGATTCTTTTCAGGAAGCAGACATTACGGGGATTACGCTTCCAATTACTAAGCATAGTTATCTGGTACGTGATATTAAAGATTTGCCACGTATAGTCAAAGAAGCGTTTCATATTGCCAGTACCGGGCGTCCGGGACCAGTGCTGATTGATCTTCCGAAGGATATTCAGGTGGCTAAGGATGATTTTGAGTATCCGGAGAAAGTAAATCTGCCCGGTTATAAACCTAATTATGTTGGAAATGCACGCCAGATCAAAGAAGCTGCTGAAGCGATCCAGGTAGCAGAACGACCGATCCTATATGTAGGTGGCGGAGCAGTAAGTTCAGGTGCTGAAACAGAACTTTTTAAATTAGCCAAATTGATGGAGATTCCAGTTACGACGACCTTAATGGGGTTAACTGCTTTTCCGAGTGCCGATCCGTTATCATTAGGAATGTTGGGGATGCACGGCACAGCAACCGCTAATTTTGCGATTAGTGAAGCAGATCTGATAATTGCAGTCGGAGCACGTTTTGATGACCGAGTAACTGGTAATCTAAGTACTTTTGCCAAAGACGCTAAGATTATTCATATTGATATTGATCCAGCTGAGATTGGTAAGAATGTGTTCTGTGATATTCCGATTGTGGGCGATGTCAAGATGGTTTTGGAGAATCTGCTTGAAAAATTAAGTACGACCAAACATCAAGCTTGGCTTCAGAAGATTGCGCAGTGGAAAACGACGCATCCTTTAAAATATGAACCAACGGGTTTAAAACCACAGATGGTAATCGAGGAGATTAGTCGGTTGACTAACGGAGAAGCAATTATCTGTACTGAGGTCGGACAGAATCAAATGTGGGCGGCACAACATTATCAATTTACTAGAGCACGTTCGTTTGTGAGTTCTGGTGGTTTGGGGACGATGGGTTATGGTTTTCCAGCGGCAATCGGAGCACAATTTGGTAATCCAGACCGTCTGGTAATTGATATTGCTGGAGATGGTAGTTTTCAGATGAATATTCAGGAGCTGGGGACAGCGATTGCTTATAATGTTCCGGTTAAGGTGGTAATCTTAAATAATTTTTATCTGGGAATGGTACGACAATGGCAAGAATTTTTCTTTCAGAGACGATATTCCGGAACTGTAATGGAGTCAAATCCTGATTTTGTGAAAGTGGCTGAGGCTTATGGAGCAAAAGGATTTAGAATTACTGATCCTGCTAAGTTAGCTGAAACGATGAAAGAAGCTTTGGAGACGCCAGGGCCAGTAGTAATTGATTGCCACATTGATCGAGAAGAGAATGTCTTACCAATGGTACCTGCTAATGGTTCAATTAATCGAATGATTGGGGTGAATGACTAATGCGTCATATTATTTCAGCTTTGGTAGTTAATCATTCGGGAGTTTTAACCAGGGTAGCGGGATTATTCAGTCGGCGTGGCTATAATATTGAAAGTATTGCGGTAGGACGTTCTGAAGATCCAGAAATGGCAAGAATGATTATTGTGGTCGAAGCTCCGGAAGAAGATGTGATTGAGCAGATTGAAAAACAGCTGTATAAGTTGATTGATGTGGTTAAGATCAATGATATTCCGGCGTCAGAGGCAGTGGAACGAGAATTGGCTTTGATTAAAGTGAATGCTAATTCGCAGACGCGGGCGGAGATTATGCAGATTGTGGATATTTTTCGCGCGAAGATTGTCGATGTGAATAGTCGTACGGTAATTATTGAGATTACTGGTGGGACTGAAAAAGTGGAAGCGATGATTGCTTTATTAAAACCTTATGGAATTAGAGAGATTGTCCGCACCGGACAGATTGCCATGTTGCGCAATTCCAAAAAAGCTGAAAAATGATCAAAATAATTACTCCTGATTTCCAAGTTAGAGGAAACAGGAGTTTTTTTTTGGAAAACAGCAACAAAACTCCCTTCTTTTAGGCGTATTATTTAGATTCTTTAAGCTGTTGGCGTTTAATCGGCTGAAATTTCTGTTTAGAGCTGTTTTTGGGTATTTGCACAATATTTGTTATTTGTAGTAAGATGGTAAATAAGGGGAATTGTAAATTGCTTTTGAGAAAATTTTTATTGTAACACCTATATACTTTCCCAAAGATCTAATTTATTTTATCAGCGCGAAAAATCCTTAGTACGCTGGATATTTTTATTCGATAAAATAAGAGATCTTTATTGTAAAGGATATAGATGTTTTCACTCGGTAAAATAAAAGTTCCTATTGGAAAGGATATAATTAATTATAGATTTTTATATAAGTTGTAAATTTTTGGGGTTTATTTGAAGGAGGAAACGTTAAATGGATTATTCTAAGGTTCGAGGATTTAACTATCAACCAAGTTATGGATCTACAAGTTTTGAAAATTGGTTAAATTATAACCCGTCTATGATTGAACTTGAACTAAGAAGGGGGAAAGAATATTTTCCAAAGTTTAATGTCGTGAGGTATTGGTTATCTTGGGAGGCTTATTTGAGGAATCCCAAGCAATTTATCATTAATTTTGAAAATAGCCTACAAATTGCTCATAAACTAAATATAAAAGTTATCCCTTGTTTATTAAATAGATGGCATGATGCAGATTTGGATAATGGTGGTATATATATTGACCACTTCTTACCAAATTGTAGCTGGAGCTATCGTGAAAATAAATTTGATAAATATATTAACGAGATTATTTCTTGTTATAAGGGTGATGAAAGAATCCTACTTTGGGATTTATGCAATGAGCCTTTTTCATATAAGCTAGATGAAGCAAATGAACTACTAATAAGTATTGAAAAAGCTGAATATATGTGGCTGGAACGTTTATATCATTTAGCCAAAAATATAGAACAGAAAATACCTGTTGGGATAAGTATACATGGAGGACATGGAATTAATGGAGTTAAAAGAATCGAACCAATCACTGATGTTTTGTTGGTTCACCCATATTATATACCTCAACATTTTAGTAAGGAAGAATACGAAGCTCTTGTAGCTGAATATAAAAAATTTAGTTTGGAATGTAATAAATCAATTTTGGCAACAGAGACATGTTGGGGTCATTTTGATGATAACAAAAGAGCAGAACTTATTAAATATACACTGGATGTCTTAACATCCCATAATATAGGTTTTGTAGTACATGCACTACATTATAGCCAAGTAATTGATTTGCATGATTTAGAAGATGGTCCAGTAGGTTGGTCGGAAAATCTTTCCTTTATAAATAAAGATGGATCATTAAGGGTGGCACACGATATTTTTAATAAATATTAAAGGGTATTGATAAGGATTATTGGGTATCTTGAAAGTGATAAGAAATTAATAACTCAAGAATAAATTAGAGGTTGAAATGCTATTTATTGTCGATAATTATGATTCTTTTGTTTATAATATTGTGCAAACCATCGACTATCCAGTGGAACGGATTATCGTACGACGGAATGACGAGATTGTAATCGAGGAGATTGCTGATCCGAGTATTCAAGCAATTATTATTTCTCCAGGGCCAATGAGTCCTAAAGAAGCAGGACGTTCCAACGAGATTATTCGAACCTGCAAAGCTTTAAAACCAATCTTGGGAATCTGTTTGGGACACCAATGCATTGGTGCAGTATTTGATTGCCAAATTACTAAGGCTGAAAATCCGTTACACGGGCAAAAAAGTAAAATTTTATTGGAACAATCAAGTTTGTTTCATGGTTTTGCAGCAGAGATTGAAGCGGCACGGTATCATTCTTTGGTGATTGATTCAAAAAGCTTTAATGAGCAAGAATTAAAGATTATTGCTCGACTTGAGGATGGAACAATTATGGGAGTGGAACATCAAAAATATCCGGTTTTTGGAGTGCAGTTTCATCCAGAATCCATTTTATCTCAAGCAATCGGGAAACGTTTATTTGATAATTTTTTAAAAATCGCACGAATGAAATAAAGAAATCTGCGGAGGTTGCAGTGAAGCGGTTGATTCGTGAGTCACAGATTGTAGATGTGGTAAGACTTTATGAACATGTACGACAAAGATATAAAGAGACTGCACTTTTGGAGAGTCTGGGTGATTACCATGAGAATAAATCACGTTATTCGATTATTGGTATTTTCCCCGAAGAAGTGATTAAAGGGAAGCAGAATAAGTACTACTGTTATGACCTGATTGAAGGGGATATCTATCAGATTGACTGGCAAGAAGTCTTCGCAAAATGGATTAACTTGGGTCAAAATAGCGATCCGTTGCAAATTGGAGCAATTGGTTATATTGGTTATGATGAAAAATTTTCTTTTGATAATTTTAAAACTAAAAACAACAACTATCAACAATTTCCCACCGTTTATCTGGTGCGTTATTCATTGCTGTTTTTTTATGATCGTGCCAAAGATCAAGGTTTCTGGGTCTATGATCAGAGTATGAACTGTGCTGGGTTTATTGAATATGCAGAAACAGTGATGAAACAAGATTGGCGTTTGAAGCTTGAGCAAAAAGATTTTTTTACTTACGATTATATTAATAGTGATTTTGACTTAGATGATTATTGGAATAATGTGCGAAAAACAGTGGAGTATATTCGGAATGGGGATATTTTTCAAGCTAATTTGACAGCACGTTTTTCAGGAACTTATAGTGGTGATCCCTTTCAGTTATATAAAGCACTACGGAGTAAAACCCCCAATCCGTTCTTTGCTTATCTGGATTTTGATTATCCGATCATCTCGACCTCTCCGGAACGATTTTTTCAAATTAAAGATGATGAGATTGTTAGTAATCCGATTAAGGGAACGATTCGTTGCAGTTTAGACGGGGTTGATCAACGGAGTATCTTAGAAAACAGCACTAAAGATTGGGCAGAAAACGTGATGATTGTTGATTTGATTCGTAATGATTTGGGGAGAATCTGTAGGCAAGGAAGTGTGGAAGTACTTTCGTTATGTGAAATCTGTAAATTTAATCACCTCTATCATTTAGAATCAATTATTAAGGGTAAGCTAAAAGCAGACCTTACGATAAACGAGATCTTAAAAGCTACTTTTCCGGGTGGTTCGATTACCGGTGCACCTAAAATCAGAGCGGTAGAAATTATTGATGAATTAGAGAATAATTTACGCGGACCATATACCGGAATTATTGGATTTTTTGGTGCAGGTGGTTATATTGATACTTCAATTGCGATTCGGATTATTTATTTTGATGAGCATCATTATTATTTTCACGCTGGTGGGGGAATTGTGCTCGATTCTGATCCGGAAAAAGAATATAATGAATTGCTTTTAAAGGTAGAAGTGATTCGTAAGAGTTTGTATGAATTTAAAACAGTCGCGGAGACCAAGAACGTTTTGTCGGAAAGGAAAAGCTAGCGTGAGACAGAGTGAGTTGCCATTGAAAAGTGATGACTGGGGCATTCTCTATGGTTTTGGACTTTTTGAAACTTTTTTGGTCAATTATCAGGGAACAATTTTTTTGCTGGAGGAGCATCTATCCAGACTGCTTTCTTCGGCAAGATTTTTTAAAATACCAGTTGTAACTGAACCTGATCAATTAAAGGAGATGATTATTGGTTATCTAAACGAGCAGCAGTTATGGGGGAAGATTGTTCGACTGACTTTGCTCGCTGGGAATCAACAATCTGCACCATCCTGGCATTTTTCTTGGCGGGATTCACTTTATGATCAGGAGAGCTATCAGAGAGGATTTAAAATTTCGGTATCACCCATACGCAAAAGCAGCAGTTCGATACTGCTAGCTCATAAAACTAATAATTATTTGGAGAATTTTTGGTTAAGTCAAAGAGCATTACAGAATGGCAAGGATGACTTGCTGTTTTTAAATACTGAGAATTGGATTACGGAGACTACGAAGAGTAATGTTTTTTTTGTGAAAAAGGGTATTATTTATACCCCACAGTTAGACTTGGGGTTATTACCGGGAATCATGCGTGGCTGGGTACTTCGTGAAGCAGCCCGTTTAGGTCTTCAAGTGGTGGAAGGTTTTTATAGTTTGGATGAGATTTTGAATGCGGATGAAATTTTTCTGACTAATTCGGCGTTTGGAGTGATGCCAGTGACGGAGATCGCTGCCGAAGAGTCTTATCAAAAGAATAGTTTACAGATCACCAATTTACTGCGCGAACAGTTATCTGAAGAATTTAAAATATACCAGAGCTAGTGTACTATACCAGAGCTAGTGGATTATACTAAAGATAGTGTATTTAATAGTAAAAATTTTGGAGGAAGATTGATGCAGAGTGATTTAAAAGAGATCTTGTTATCTGAGATAGAGATCGCTGCCCGAGTTAAAGAATTAGGTCGGCAGATCTCCCACGATTATCAGGGAAAAGATTTGATTTTGGTAGGAATTTTAAAGGGATCTCTACCGTTTTTGGCTGATTTAATTCGAGCAATTGAGATTCCGTTGATCTATGACATGATGGCGGTTTCTAGTTATGGAGTAGCAACCAAGTCAAGTGGTACAGTGCGAATTTTGAAAGATTTGGAGATGAGTGTGGAAGGAAAGGATCTCTTAATTGTTGAAGATATTGTAGATACGGGTTTGACTTTGCAGTATTTATTAGAAACAATGCGTACTAGAAATTTAAATTCTTTGAAAGTCTGCACGCTACTTGATAAACCAAGTAGACGAAAGGTTGAGATTAAACCTGATTATAATGGTTTTGAAGTTCCAGATGTTTTTGTAGTGGGTTATGGTTTGGATTATGCAGAGAAGTATCGCAACTTGCCAGTCATTGGAGTTTTAAAA
>JBFYZC010000225.1:0-3813 GCA_041309705.1 Bacillota bacterium
TGAGAACTGGATACTTCGAACCCATTAGATAGAGACCTCCAGTGTGGTAAGATATGTCTGATGAGAGACAAACTCATCAATTGGAGAGTCTTCGAAATAAAGTTCCAGTGCCTCTTTTAGATTCTCCAGCGCCTCTTCAACGGTTTTTCCTTGTGAGGCGACATTGTTTTCTAAACAGGTCGCGACGTACCAATTGTCATCTTTTTTTACTAAAACAGTTACCTTAAAACTCATATTCTCATCTCATTTCGACTAGATTTATTTAACCACGTCCGCCAAGAATTCCCCCTCCGCTAAGCTACCTTGCTTGCGAAGGAGGGTTAGTTGACGATTGTGTTTTTTCTTAAAACCATGCTACTTATTTAAGTATAACATGAATTTCTTAAAAAGATAACTCAAAGATTTAAAAAAATACTTTTTAGCTGTTCATTCCCTCCCAAGCTTCGCGAGAAATTTCCTCAGACTCTCCTGATGATGACGATTTCTTTCCTCTGTGGGCATTTTACACCCTGAACCAAAGTGATAGACCACCGAATTGGAGAGAATGACTTGGTAGCCAGCAGTACGTACTCGTTGACAGTAATCATCCTCTTCCGCATAAAGAAAGAACTGTTCATCAAACTTGCCCACCACGGGAATGATCTCCCGTTTCACCAGAAAACAGCAGCCGTGAATCCCATCCACCGCTAATAAATCTGTGTATTTATCAGGGGTATAGAGCTCACCACGTCCTCGTACAATCCCGTTAATAAAACCAAAGTGATCAATCCTGCCGTTAAAATCCACCACTTTTGTTCCGACGACCCCCGACTCGGGATAAGCATCAGCGCATTCTTTAAGCCGTTCCAACCAGCTCGGAGTAAACTTGAGATCAGGATTAATAAAGACGAGATATGGCGAGTGACCTAGCTCAATTCCTAGATTCCAGGCCTTTGCCAAGCCGAGATTACGTGGATTAAAGATTATCTTGACACGCTGTCGCCAGAAATGATGTTCAGTGAGACGTTTCAAAGATGCTACCGTCTGATCCGTAGAATGATTGTCAATAATCCAGAGACGATAGGGCAGTGAGGTGTACTCTTTTAAGGTCGCCAAACATTCGCGCAGAAAAGACTGACAGTTATAGGTGACGAGGATTAAGTCCATTGTTAATGCCTTCTTTCTGATTGGGAAAGATTTTTTGCTTTTTAGGTTACATTTTATTAATTTAACAATATAATATAAAGAATTGTTTAATTTGGTGAAGGATGTGAGCTAGATTTTGAAGATCACCAATCAAAATCCATTAATTAGTATTGTTATCCCAACTGTCAATCAGGTGCAGCTGGTGACAGATTGTTTAGATTCGCTTTTAAAAACTGAGATGCATGCTTACTTTAGTTGTGAGATTATCATTGTTGATGACGGGAGTAGTAGTTCGTTACAAGCGGAGTTGCGACAGGTGTTAGCTAATTATCCGGTACGTCTGCTGACCAGAGCTGATAATCGAGGGTTTGCGGCGACGGTTAATCAAGGAGTTGCTGCCAGCTCAGGTAAGTTTATCTGTTTACTCAATAATGATGTCACTTTGATTCAGTCAAATTGGCTAAGTCTAATGCTGCAGGAGATTCAACGTCCCAAGGTCGGACTGGTTGGGCTGCGTTTACTCTACCCCAATCATCAGATTCAGCATGGCGGGATTATTTATGTTCCTGAAACTGGTGGGTTCGATCATGAGTATCGTTACTTATCAGAAAATACTCCCGAGGCGATGAGAGTACGAGAGGTTTTGGGAGTAACCGGTGCGATTATGCTAATCGAGCGCACGCTTTGGAATCAATTGGGAGGAATGGATCAACGTTTCTTTGTCGGAATGGAGGATGTTGATTTCTCCTTGCGTACTTGGGAGAATGGTTGGCGGGTTGTTTATACCGGAGCTGCTTATGCCATCCATCCCGAGGGAACTACTCGTGGCCCAGATCCGCATTGGCATGCTAAGGGTCTGGAGAGTTGTCATCAGTTTGCGATTAAATGGCAGAGTAAACTGAGGCGTTTAAGAATCGGGCGGGCTCACGGAATCAGTCTTAGTGAAGCCCAAGCGCGAGAGTGGCAACGCATTGTAGGGCGAAACTGGCATCAGAGTTTTTATACTCAAGGAAGTGGCAGCAGTGTACAGTCACGTAATTCAGGCAAGACCGTCTTCCGCAGCCGACTTTGATTTTTCAGCTGTGGGGCGTGTGACTTTTTAACCATTCGCTAGTAGCAGTGGGCAGATGTTCATTATTAAAACCGGGTTGCAGGAGATCATTAATCACATGTCCGTAATCAAGTGCTACACAACGATAGGTTTTCGATAAACGTGGGCAAAGGATGCTCGCCGGAATTCCCGCAGCGACCAGAGCAATCTGAAAATGTGGTCCAGCTTGAATCATCCTTTCGACGGCAGGTAAATCTGTAGATGATTCCAGTGCGTAGGTCGCCACGATCTGTAATCCTTTCTTTTTTAAGACTGGTGCTGCCGCCGCTGCCAGACGACCCACGAGAATTAGCGGTCGATTAGCTAAATATGAATAAAAAAGTGGTTGGCGATGCAGTTGCCAGTTAATAGAGGCGTCAGTAAGATAGCGTGGTTTAAACTTAAAATGTGCTAATACTTGGTTAAGTAGTGGCGCGCAGTCCCAGTGAGTGCGATCAGTGGTTAAACCTAAAATATCAGCCGCCTTGATTGCGGCTAAAAGTTCCTGACGAATCTGTTCATTGGGAAGTTTGACTCCGGCATATTCGAGCCAGGGTTCGATCTGTTGCATCGGAACGAGAATTTGATGTGCCAGAGTCAGTGCTTCGCCATTACCGAGACGAACTAATGAAAGTGCTTGTTTAGTAACAAGCGCTTTTTTGATGCGATTTAAAACTTCTTGAGTCGAGTGGAACATGAAGGCTCCTTTCAGCTTAGAGATCCGAATCATCAGGGAATTCTTTACGGAGCATTTCACCCCATTTTTGTCGAAAATAAATTTTACTCTGTTCATAATAGTGGCGCAGTTTAGGCAGGTCGTGACAACTACCATTTACCTGATGAACCACGGTACTCTCGGGTTGATAGATTACCTGATAACCATGAGCGCGTGCTTGATAACAGTAGTCGGTCTCTTCAAAGTAATGAAAGTAATGTTCATCAAAGTAACCTAGCTCGGGTAGTAACTGACGTTTAATTCCCAGACAGGCGCCACTGATTGCGAGACAGCTTTGAGATTCTGGTTTGAAATCCCCTTTAATCACCGGTAGTCCGACCAGATAGCCAGATGGATTAAGTAGTTTTGGTCCGACAATGGCGACCTCTGGTTGCTGCAAGGTTTGGAGTAATGGGGGTAACCAGTTGGGAGTTACCTGTAGATCGCTGTTCATTAAGAAGATGTATCTGCCATGACCATTTTTAATTCCTTGATTGCAGGCACTACCATAGCCGCGATTGGTTGAATTAAGGATGCGATTAATTCTAGGGAGATTTTTAATTAAAGAAACGCTCCCGTCAGTACTCGCATTATCAACCACCCAGACCTGATAGTCACGCAGCGTTCCGGTATAATTGCGAATGCTCTCCAGACAGGAACGCAGGTGACGACGGGAATTATAACTGACAATAATTAAATCAACCAGATAATCCGCGAGAATACACCCCCTTGAATGGATGTGAGAAGTTGGATGCGAGAGGCGGGATTCACTCCCCCTGATTTGGATGCTGGAGGCTAGAGTCTAGAGGCTGGAATGATTTTGAAACAGGTAAGAATGGTTCTGGTAGGGGCAGGTCACCGTGCCTGCCCTGTAGAGACGCAC
>JBFYZC010000226.1:0-6702 GCA_041309705.1 Bacillota bacterium
TCGCGTAACCATACAAAAACAGCTCGGACTGAGCATGTGGGGATGCACTTGGTTACGAGTGTAAATGAACCACGAAGCCCCTGACTTTAGTCGCGGGGAGGAAGTCACTTGGATTAATTTAGCAAAATTATCTTGTCTTGTGAGCTGCTTCGGTATATAATTTGAAAAGTAATTTAATTTTGAATTTAAAGGAGTTCGCCCGATGGATTTGATCAAGATTATCGCTACTGAGTTAAATATCCGGCTCCATCAAGTGGAGAATACAGTAAAACTATTGGATGATGGCAACACCATTCCTTTTATTGCCCGTTATCGTAAGGAAGCGACGGGAGAACTGAATGAAGAGCAGCTTCGAGATATTGAGGAACGTCTGAATTATCTGCGTAATCTGGAAGCTCGTAAAACAGATGTCTTGCGTTCAATTGAGGAACAGGGGAAACTTACCCCAGAATTGACTGCAGCGATCACTGCCGCGACGAAATTGCAGGAAGTAGAGGATCTTTATCGCCCCTACAAACAGAAGAAGCGTACCCGAGCAATGATTGCTAAGGAAAGAGGTTTGGAACCGTTAGCTGAATTAATCTGGGCACAGGAGAGCACCATCGGTTCAATTGAGGAATTAGTAGCATCCTACATTAACCCTGAGAATGGGGTTGAGAATCAGGAAGCAGCCTTAGCAGGTGCGAGAGATATTATCGCGGAGCGAGTGGCAGATGATCCACATTACCGGCAGATTTTACGGGATTATCTCTGGGAACAGGCGTTGATTACCTCAGAAACGAAGAAGAATGAAGAATTAGATACCAAAATTACTAATGAATTCACCATGTACGCTGAGTATCAAGAACCATTGAAAAAGATTCCCCCACATCGGATTCTAGCTTTGAATCGAGGCGATAAATTATCGGCACTCAAGGTCAATGTTGCTCCAGAGCATCAGATCGCGCAGAATAAATTAGTTGCTTTAATCATTACTAATCCGGCAGCTATTTTTACTGGTTATTTGGAAGAAGCGATTGTTGATGGCTACAAACGGTTGCTCTTTCCCTCGCTGGAACGTGAGTTGCGTACCGCGATGACTGAGACTGCTGAAGAACATGCGATTAAAGTTTTTGGGATTAATCTGCGTAATCTGCTGTTGCAAGCTCCGGTGCAAGGTTTACGGGTAATGGGGATTGATCCAGGGTTTCGTACTGGTTGTAAAGTAGCAGTAGTCGAAGCAACCGGCAAACTTCTGGATACTGCTACAATCTATCCACACCCCCCACAGCATAAACGTGCAGAAGCTTTGGAGATTTTAGAGAAACTGGTGCAGCAGCATCAGGTTGACCTGATTACGATTGGTAATGGGACAGCTTCGCGTGAGAGTGAAGTTTTGGTGGCGGAATTGATTCAACAAATGGGTGGAAAACATACTGCCTATTGTATTGTGAGCGAAGCAGGGGCTTCGGTTTATTCGGCTTCCAAATTGGCAAAGGAAGAGTTTCCGGATCTTGATGTGTCAATGCGTGGTGCAGTCTCGATTGCGCGAAGATTGCAAGATCCGTTGGCAGAATTGGTAAAGATCGACCCCAAATCAATCGGAGTAGGAATGTATCAGCATGATGTTGATCAGAAACGACTTGCCGAAGCTTTGGGTGGAGTGGTTGAGTCTTGCGTGAACTATGTGGGAGTAGATTTAAATACTGCTTCTCCTTCTTTGCTGCAACATGTATCAGGATTGCAGCCAGCAGTGGCAAAAAATATCGTCGCTTATCGTGATGAAAATGGACGGTTTCAAAGTCGAGCGCAGTTAATGAAGGTGAAACGTTTAGGGGAGCAAGCTTTTATTCAGGCAGCTGGTTTCTTGAAGATTGTAGATGGTTCAGAGCCATTGGATTCTACTGCAGTACATCCGGAGTCTTATCCGGCAGCCAAGGAACTTTTGAAGGAATTAAAGATTGACCCAAGTGATCTGCTGGATAAAGAGAAATTAGTCTTGATTAAAATGAAATTAAAGATGGTGAATGTGGAGGAGATGGCTCCAAAATTGGGAGTTGGGAAACCAACCCTGATTGATATTCTGGATGCGTTGGCAAAACCGGGACGTGATCCACGTGAAGATCTTCCTAAACCGGTCTTCCGTCAGGATGTACTCTCCATGGAAGATCTGCGCCCGGGAATGATGCTGACTGGAACAGTACGTAATGTAATTGATTTTGGAGCTTTTGTGGATATTGGTGTCAAGCAGGATGGTCTGGTACATGTTTCTGAACTGAGTGATCGATTTGTGAAGAATCCATCCGAGGTGGTCGCGGTCGGAGATATTGTTGAAGTACGTGTTTTACAGGTCGATCTGGAGCGCAAACGTGTCTCCTTGAGCATGAAGAAACAGGTAGTACCTGCAAATACTGTTGGTTAACAGATTAGATATAAAAAACCAGACAAAACTGTCTGGTTTTTCTTTTAAATTTTAAAGAGATTGGAGAGCAGTTGTGATAAGGGAAAAAGAAATAGCAGTAGAATTTCCAAGAATAAAAGATATTTCTCGCGCAGATGATACCCGAGCTCCTGGTATGGGGAGACAATTCTCAGTAAATCATTAATCTTTTCTTGCAAAATCAGAAAACGTTTGGCAAGTTCATATTCTTTGAAAAGCTGGTCGTAGAGCTGGTGAAGTTTGATTGAGCTAGAACATACTTTTGGTCGATCAAGAATTCTTAAGTTGCGAATTACACTTAATTGGAGTTTGGTACTTTGGATACTGAGTTGTTTTAAGAGTTTGCTGTGTAGATTAGGTAGCCCTCGTTGCAGCTCGGTTACTAAGAGTTCTGCCTGGTCAAGGATTGTGTTGATGAAGTCTTCTAAATATTTCAATTCAGTAGATTTGGCAAGAATCAGGGCGTAGATTTGGTTGGTATCAAATTCTTCGGTGATCGTAAATTGCTGAGTGTCGTGATAGTTAAGGGCGAGATGGAAATCAAGATTATCAGAGAATGATTCCAAGCTTCTAATTAAACGATAACTTTCTGTTTCGGTAAGATTCAGACAGCAGAGACAGCCGTAATTAAAGATCCAGACCTGTTGATTCTCGGTTTCGCTAGAACGAACCAAGGTGCTGATTTGCGGGGTGGTAAGAGTTAAGTGATTGGAGATTTTATTCTGGTAGGTGAGATGAAGATAATTAGCTAAATGTTCCAGATTTAGTTTGGTAGCAATCTTATAGCAGGAGATAGTTGTAGTTTTCATTTGAATAAATCCATAATCATTAAGACTACCTCTACCAAAATTAACCCGACAATTAGCCATTCAATAAAAAGCCCCCGCAAAGAATGACTGATTGAAGCAAAATGACCAATGATTACATTTAAAACGTTGGTTTTTTCTTTCAAAATCTCATAACGGTCATTTAATTCAAAAAAGTTTGACATTAATTCATAAAACTGTGCTGCTTCGCCATTTGACCAGGTGATATCTGGTTTATCCAGAATCATAATGTAAGCAATGGTATTGTATTCATGCTGAATAATCTGTGCGGTTGTTCGCGCTAATTCTTTGTCACCGATCTGAAGTTTCCCCCGTTCAAGACGCTCGATGGTTCCTTCTAAAGTATCAAGAATTTTCTCTAATTGTGCCTCGGTTTTTTCCAAAGCGACCGATTTAGCAATGACAATTGAAACTAATTCAGCATGATAGGCTTGGATTTCAGGGACGATCGCATATTGATCAGTGAAACGTAATTTCTCAGTCTCATCAGTGACGGTGGTTGCTGCCCGTAGCTCATAATCATCTTGATACAGACGATAATGTTTCAAATCAAGCTCGGGTTTGATGGTTTTCAGATATTCTAAGATGAACTGCTCGTCTTGAGGACTAGTATTGATAAAGACAATGCTGCCAAAGGAGAAAATCAGTACCATTTGTGATGGTTCACAGGGGTGACCTAGAATATTATTGAGTGCATTTTTTTCTAAGATGAGCGGTTCTTCCCAGGTATACTTTTTGGGAATTCCAGATTGAGCTGCGATTTTATTTAAATCAATCTCGTTGACAACTGCATAAGCTTTAAAGATCATTTGAAACACCTCAAGAATATTATATAGTATTTTTCAATAAAACAACAAAAAAATTTTGTATCTTAGATATTTTCCAAAAGATCTATTTCATTTTATCATCGTAAAAAATCCCTAGTACGCTGGATATTTTCACTCGATAAAATGAAAGATCTTTACCGAAAAATATATAGATCCGTTGATTCGGAATGGGAGTGTTTCTTGAGAATTAAAGAAGTACCTGCTCAAGTTAGGTTAAATTTATTTTAAAAAAATATTACATTTTTGGGAGGAATTTTGGAAAAAAAATTGAATAAAATAATCAAATGAATTCATAATCCAAAATATAAATCTATATTATGTATAGCAATTTAAAATGAGGGTTGATTCTTATGGATGATAATGTTGTGCAACAGAATTATGAGGATTTAATTACACATTTATACCGAATTATTAAACAGATGATTATGGAGAAAACTTTGTTGCCAGGAAGTAAGATTCGTCAGGAACATTTGGCACAACAATTGGGCGTGAGTCGTACTCCAATAATTAAGGCGTTGCAATATTTATCGAAAGATAATTTAGTAGAGTATATACCCCGACGTGGCTTTTATGTGAAACAAGTTAGTCTGGAAGAAATGCTAAATATTTTTGATTTGCGGGAAGTGATTGAAGGAGTAGCAGCAAAGACAGTGGCTGAATGCGGTACTGATGAAGAGATTGCTGAATTGAAGGGGATTTTTTTACCTTTTCTGACTCAAACATGGGATGAAGTAACTAAAAATGCTTATAAAAAAGCTGATCAAGAATTTCATTTGCGTTTAATGGAACTATCAAAAAATAAAATTTTACCTAAAATTATTGAAACATTTAATATTTATAATTTTAGTTATCAAAAAGGACTCTTCAGGTCGCCTGATGAAACTTTATTTGAACATTTAAAAATTATTGAAGCAATTGAGAACCGAGAAATGTTGGCAGCACAAAATTTAGCAATTCTTCATATTGAGAATAGCAAGAAAAATATTGCTCGTTGTTACATGAAACAAGGTAAAAATGTTGGGGATATTTGCTGGTAAAGTTAATTTTTTTAAAATTATGAATTCAAAATTCAAAAATAATGGGGGAATAAAAATGAAACTAGCAGTTATTTCAGGATTTTTAGGTAAATTACAAGATCGCTTCTGTGGTTACCACGAAGCTAAAGAGATTGGTTGTAAATTGGATCTTTTAGGTCAAATTGAAGGAGTTAGCGGGGTCGAATTAATTTATCCATATGATTTTGTAGACATGAAAGCTTTGCAAGAAGCTCTTTCACGTAATAATCTCCAGGTTGCCGCAGTTAATTTGAATTTGAAAAATGATGCAAAATGGGTGCGTGGTTCGTTGACTGCCACTGAGGCAGAGATTCGTGCTGAAGCATTACGTTGGATTAAAGAAGCAATGGATGCTGCCGCCGCAGTAGGTTCACCAAGAGTCACAGTTGCTTTGTTAAATGACGGACATGACTATAATTTTGAAATTGACTATCAACAAGCTTGGCAATGGGTGGTTGAAGGAATTCGAGCTGGTGCGAAAGCTCGTCCGGATCGTGTTTTGAGTGTGGAGTATAAATTGAATGAACCACGGGTGCGTACCACAGTGGGCGATGTTGCCAAGGGGATCTTGCTCTGTCAGGAAGTTGCTGAGAAGAATGTTGGTCTTACTTTGGATATCGGACATTCACTATATGCCTTGGAGAATCCTTCCGAATCATTAGCTTTGATGAAGCATTTTGGAGTACAACCTTATATTCATTTAAATGATAACTATCGTAACTGGGATTGGGATCTGCTGCCAGGTACAGTCAACCTCTGGGATATGATTGAATTTTTCTATTATGTAAAAGAGTTTGGCTATGATGACTGGATGACTTTTGATGTCTTCCCAAGCCGAATGGATGTAGTCCGTGGTTTTAATCTGGCAGTGCTGCAAACCAAGAAGATTCAAGCGTTAACTGATAAATTAGATCCAGCTACAGTTAGAAAACATATTCAAGCCGGAGATCCAGTAGGTGCTTGGGAAAATCTTTTCAATTTACTATAAATTAATCTCTAATAGGTGGATATAAAAAGTAAAGGTGTGATTGAAAAATGGCTGATCAAGCATTAATTAAACAGCTTGAGGAACAAGCGCGTCAGATGCGGATCGAGATTGTAAAAATGGTACATCAATCGACCTCTGGTCATCCAGGTGGCTCGCTCTCAGCTGCAGATATTGTTACGGCGTTATACTTTCATGAGATGCGGATTGACCCTCAAAATCCTTGCTGGGAAGATCGGGATCGATTTATTCTCTCCAAAGGGCATTGTTGTCCAGTAATTTATACCGCATTAGCCTTGCGTGGCTACTATGAGTGCTGTCATTTAGGAACATTGCGTCGGCATCATTCGATCTTACAAGGGCATCCCTGCATGAACAAGACTCCGGGACTGGATATGGTCTCTGGTTCACTTGGTAATGGACCATCCTTGGGAGTGGGAATGGCATTGGGTGCAAAGTTGGATCAGAAGGATTATCGCGTCTTTGTAATGGTTGGCGATGGTGAGATGCAAGAGGGGATGATCTGGGAAGCCTTGATGGCAGGTGCGCAATTTAAGCTGGATAATCTGTATCTGATTGTTGACTACAA
>JBFYZC010000227.1:0-6239 GCA_041309705.1 Bacillota bacterium
TTGAAAAAAAACATTTTTTTCACCCCCTTGAGATAATCAAGCCACTTATTTATAATTTCCCCAAGGATAGTATTGACCAAAAATAAATAATTATTCATATTATTTAGTATAATAAAAAATATATAACCAAACGCAACGAAAAACGCTATCTTTTTTTAGTAAGATAGCGTTCTGCAGGCTGCTGGGTTTATTTTTATTAACAATCTCAATTATCTGAACATTCTTTAACTCAAATAATTTTCGAGCATTTCACGAATCGAATTTTCAGTGGAATCTTTGGCTAAAACCAATTCACTGAGCAAAATTCGTCGTGCATTCTCAAACATCTTTTTTTCTCCAGTAGAAAGACCTTTTTCACGCTCACGAATCGACAGATTACGTACTACTTCTGCTACTTCAAAGATACTGCCACTTTTAATCTTCTCCATGTTGGCGCGGTAACGGTGATTCCAGTTATTAGGCATATTCGAAGTCTCTGATTTTAAAACTTCCAAAACCTTTAGAACTTCTTCTCCATCAATCACCTGGCGTAAACCAACCTCATCAACTTTGTTTAAGGGGACCATTGCTTTCATATCCCCCATCGGCAGTTTAATAATATAATAGCTGAGTCGTTCGCCTGAGATCTCTTTTTCTTCAATACTTTCGATCACCCCAGCACCATGCATCGGATAGACTACTTTGTCGCCGATGTTAAACATATTCATCCTCCTAAAAGATTACAAATTAATTTTACAACATCGACGAAAAAATGTCAAGTTATATAGTTTAACAAGTTTTATCAATGATGTCAAGTCTTTTTTGTGAGAATGTCATCCTTTTTTTTATCAAACCGTTTACTATATATTTTCCGGCAAAGATCTTTCATTATATCGAGTGAAAATATCCAGCGTACTAGGGATTTTTTACGAAGATAAAAGTAATTAGATCTTTCGGAAAATATATAAAAAAATATTACTTTGACAAAGTTATTATAACCGGGTAACTATTCAAATATTCTATATTTAAATTTTTTTTAAAAGTATTTCTAAAAAACTCTGACGTGGCAGCTCATCCGCTAACAATCGTTCTAATCTCTCCACCAACAGCGCCAGTGGCCAATTAACATAATTAAAGTAATAACGGCGCATTAAACGAAGAATATTCCAAGGAAAAACCAGATAAGCATAGATAATATATAAATCCGCTTTATCCAGTGGAAATTTTTCTTGATAATCAGCTAACAAACTTTGAAACCATTCAAAATTCCAACCAATAAATCTACCGATTTTATTAAAGAAAACTGCAAAATCAATACATGGAACTTCATAACTAAAATTATTCAAACGTAAAAAATAAGTCTGTCCGGTTTGATCAACCCTCAAATTAATACGTGAGATTATGATAACAATTAAATGTTTCTCTGAGCATTTTGCTTGATAGGCAGAGTTTTTTAAAAGTTCAACCGCAAAAATCGCTTGCTGCTTTATTTTATCAAAAGAATCATTTGCCAAATAATCAAAACGGGTTGAATTAAGACGATATCTTGCTAACAGCTCAAAACTTTTCAACTCAGCAATCAGCTTCATTGCCTGCTCGATAAGATTTTGCTTTGCAGTAATAACCGTCGACTCACCTTGCTTAGTGTTCAGACCGCGAAAGTCTGTCAGCAATCTCACCATTCCACGTAAATCATTTAGTTCATGAAAGACAATCTGTCGCATCTCACCCCAGGCAGTGCAATAAAAAAACTCTTGTTGACTAAGACGTTGATAATTACTTCCGTTTTTTAAAATTTGCGGATATAAGAAACCCGATACTCCATTTGTACGTAATTGACTCAATAACCATTGCTGCTGCGTAAAATCCTCTTCACGACCACGATAAATCCATAAAGCATTATTTCCACAGCAACAACAATCTTCAGCTACCCTCTGTACTTGCTCTACTGTAAATGGTAATAACGAAATTATCGTCTCATCAATTCCAACCTGGCTTAATATCTGATGACGCTCAAACTCACTTTGCTTCACCTTAACGCCTCTTTCTTACTTTGGATTCAGTTTCAGGAAAACTCTTCCATTTATATGCGGTGATTGGTGTTGTTGTCGAATTTATCAAATCAGGAGTCTTGGCTATCTCTGTATTTGGCAGCGATTCAAATACCTCTGACTCCAAATTCACCTGATGATCATCTAAATCTGCTGTAAATTCCACCGTTGGTAATTCTGATACTTGAATTGCAACTTGCTCCTGCTCCAAATTTGCCATTTTTTCAAGCTGATCCGGCGGAATCTGTGGCGGTTGCTCATCAATCTCCAGATCATCCTCGATTACTTCAGCTGCTGCTTCCAGAACATTTGCGGTACGTCCACCACACATCACGCGATCTGTTTCACAGTAATTAAGTCGTTCCAAAACATCTGCCGGCAGACGCTGTTCTGTAAAAGCCTGAATCAATGATTCGCCCACTCCGGCTTGCTGATCCCAGAATTCAATTGGCGAAAGCGTCATCGCTAAATGACCTGAACTTTGTAGAGCAGGAGTTATATGTTTACCTGCCATCCAACGTTTCTGACTTCCCAATTCACTAGCAACTTTATTCAAACAATGTTCTTTCTTTGCTAATTCTTTAGAGACTTCTTTAAACTGCTTACGTTCAAAATCACTCTCACCCGCAGCATTCAAGGTTTTAATAATCTCATGGGGAAACCGGAGCAAAGCCAACAATGCTTGCTGTTCCTCAAGCCAGAGTGGCTGAATCTTTAAATACTCCTCTAAAAAATAAAGCAGCCATTCTGCTTCCCAGTAACCTTGATCATTAATAAAAGTTGCCAAATCCAAAACACGTGGTTGAAAAGCCAGATACTCCCAGTTTAACAAGTAATAATTGTTTTCATGCCAGACTAAATTTTTAGCCGAATAATCACCATGACTTAACAGACCACTCTCACTTTGATGCTGCTGCAAAGAATCCAAGCCAGAATTTCGCCATTGCTCCAGACTTTCAGCGAGACTATTTAAAGCAGTCTTCTTCAACTCAACAATTCCTTTTTGTAGTTTCTCATGATAATAATTCTCATCAATCTTTTCAATCTCTTTTTGCCTCATCAACCATTGTTCTTCAAGATTCCAACGTTCACGTTTCGTTACTAATCCAAGCTTATTCTGATAATCTTTCCCAGCACGATGAAATTCGGCTAAAATTTCAGCTGCGCGTGAAAGCGCTGCTGGATCAGTCGTCGGAAAAATTTCATAATTTGATCGCCACGGTTGCAGCAAATAGCAAAAAGCTCCATCTTCCCAGATCATTGTTTTACGCCATGAGACTGCCCAATTATTGAAAGAACGTTCTTCCAAATACGCCAGGATCTCACGCAACCATCTTAATTCTTCCCGTTCATATGGTTGAAGACTCAAGCGCAAGCAACCATCAGCCGTTTCGAAATACACTGCTTCGCGATCACACCAATAACGTCGTGCTTTTAATCCCAAACGTTGCAAAAAAGGAGTCCAACGTTCAAAATCCTGTCTAATCTTCAAAAAGATCTCCGAAGTATCTCCACTGGCTGTCTGGCGTTTCATCTTTGCTACCTCCTGTGAATCATATAAATAAGAATAATTACTCCTTTTATACCTTATGAATTACTCAAAAAATATATGACTTATATACTTTCTATATATTTTCCGAAAGTAGATAGCAATTTTTCTTTGCAGATAACTGTGACCATCTCTGCTTCTAGAACATACACTAACCTATGACAAAGTCTTATTTGATTAAACTACTGCCAAGAAGACTCCTGATGGAGCAAAAGAAGGAGGAAAAAACTTGGAGATTCGCAGCAGAGCTCCCTTACGTATCAGCTTTGCAGGTGGTGGCACCGACATCGAACCATATCTTTCCGAAAAAGGCGGAGTTATCTTAAGCACCACCATCAATCGCTATAGTTTTGGCACTTTAAATCCGCGTACCGATCAAGAAATACGCGTAGAATCTTTAGATGTTGAATTATTCGCTAAATTTTTAGCCTCACAAAAACTTAAGTTTGATGGTCAATTAGATTTAGTAAAAGCAGTTCTGCGCAAATTTGAAGGCTGGAAACAAGGTTTTTCTCTCTTCTTGCACAGCGATGCACCTCCCGGAAGTGGTCTCGGTTCTTCATCAACCATGGTGGTGACTCTGCTCGGGCTCTTTCGGCAATGGTTAAACCTCTCCTGGAGCAATTATGACCTTGCTAATCTCGCTTATGAGATTGAACGACTGGATCTAGGGATTCCTGGTGGTAAACAGGATCAATACGCGGCAGCCTTTGGTGGTTTTAATTTTATAGAATTCTACCATGATGGCACAATAGTTAATCCTTTACGGATCTCATCAGTAATTCTCAATGAACTCGAATATCATCTCTTACTTTGTTATACCGGAAAAACCAGACTCTCCTCAAATATTATCAATACACAAGTTGAAGGTTATCTGCAAAAAAAAGAGACCTCACTTCATGCTTTAGATGAACTAAAATCAATTACTATTATGATGAAGAATGCACTGCTGCAAGGGCGTTTAAACCAATTTGGGGAGCTTCTTCACCAGGCATGGATTCAAAAGAAACATCTCGCCGGCGGAATTACCAATGAAAAGATTGATTCACTCTATCATTTAGCCATGAGCAAAGGAGCTTTAGGTGGGAAAATCCTCGGGGCTGGTGGTGGAGGTTACTTATTACTTTATTGTCCTTACAACCGCAAACATCTGATTGCTCAAGAATTAGAGAAGATCGGCGGACAGATTACCCCATTCAGTTTCGAAGATCAAGGGCTAACTACTTGGACTGTGCAATAAAATAATAGTAAACAAACTGTTAGAAGATACTTTCTCAAGTAAAAAAGATGCTTTAAAAAATCTTGCGTAATAAAAATATCTTTCTTGAAAACTGCGTTAAGGGGTGAGAAAATGGAAACCTTCTTTACTAACTGTACCGAGATTCCCGAAGCTCCTGCCAAACCATTTAAAACTGGAGGAATTTTTCTCGATCGTGATGGCACACTGATTGCGGAACGTCATTATCTGAAAGATATTAAACAGGTAGAACTCCTTCCAGAGGTAATTCAAGGATTAAAGCTACTCAAGCAGACCAAACTCCCAATCTATCTGGTCACCAATCAAGCCGGGGTTGCGCATGGCTATTTTACTGAGGAAACCGTTACTGAAATTAATCAGTATCTGGTAAATTTCTTACTGCAATTCGAAATCAGCTTGCGTGGTGTGCTTTACTGTCCCCATCACCCCAAGGCGCAACTTGAAAATTATCGCACTGAATGTCCAGCTCGCAAACCAGAACCAGGCTTGCTCAACCAAGCTGCCACACGCGATGGGCTAAACCTTAATAAAAGTTACTTGATCGGTGATAAACTAAGCGATATTGCCGCTGGTAATCAAGTTGGATGTAAAACAGTTCTGGTTTTAAGTGGTTATGGCGCTTCCGAAGCACATCAAATTGGCGAAAAAACACTCCCCCGACATCTGGCACTTAATTTTTTTCAAGCGGCTGACTGGATCGTTAAAGATTGGCGCAAATCACATTTATATATTTTCCAATAAAGATCTTGTATTTTATCGAGTGAAAATATCCAAAGCACTAAGGATTTTTCGCGATGATAAAATGCATTAGATTTTTCGGAAAATATTTACCATTTTTCTAAAGCTAAAAAAGGATGGTAATTAATGAAGATTGCAATTGAGGCTCGTCCCATCAAGTGGTCTTATGGCACTGGAATTGGTAATTATACCTATTGTTTGATCGAAAAACTTGGCGAAATAGACCAAGAAAACGAGTATACCTTTCTTTGGACAGATCAAAATCCAGCACCATACATCCCTTTTCCACGTCCTTATAGTTTCTATGCTCTTCCTAAAGATGACCAACTCGAAGAAGCAGAGATCCCACGCTGGCTAGCTGAGGAACAAGCTGATCTCTTTCATCTGCCGCAAAACGGATTTCGTACTCCCAAGCCGCAACCACATACTAAATTAATCGTTACCATTCACGACCTGATTCCTTATTTTATGCCCGAGATTGTCCGCTCTAGCTTTTTGAAACGATTTTTAAGCGAGATGCCCGAGATTGTCAATCGTGCCAATCAGCTGATTACCGTCTCAGAATTCTCCAAAAATGATCTAATTAATGTTTTTCAAGTGCCAGCAGAAAAAATCAGTGTTGTCCCTTCTGCTCCTGCCAAAGCTTAAGATCGGAAGAGCACAC
>JBFYZC010000228.1:0-9346 GCA_041309705.1 Bacillota bacterium
GGTTTGGAGCAAGGAGAAAGCTGTAGTGACAGGTCGCGACCTGTCACTACAGCTTTCTCCTTGCTCCAAACCAAATCCCCCTCATTCTGGAGGCTAGAGGCTAGAAGCTGGAGGCTGGAAGGGATGCATCTCCCCCTATGCTTCGCATTTTCCCTCTCACCTTTTATCCTGAATCCCGAACTCCTTCCAGGAGGCAGAGGGCAGTTCGACTTTGACTAGTTTCTTCGCCTCGCGGTGAAATTTTTTCATCTGTTGGAAAAGAGTCAGAAATTCTTGGGTTTTCTCTTTTAAACGTGCTTTTAAGGCTTCTTGTTCACTGTCAACTAACTGTATTTCTTGATAGACTGCTTCAAATTCGGTGATGAACTCTGGAGTAATCCCACGTTTGCTCAAAACTGCCTGATTGGCTTTGAGACCGGTGAGCATTAACTTAATCTGGACAAACTGACTGGCGTAACTATAAACTGACATTTGCTCTCCTCCATTGGGAATTTTTATTAAAATAACTTGCTTTTGATCATTTCTGGGTGGGATTTTACTCTTTCTACTTGGAAATGATTCTTTTTGCGTGGGAAATGTTATAAATTATCCGGTAAATTGCATTAGCAAGGGGGAGTTTTTAATTTATTATGGGTAAACTCTCTTTCTTTAGCTGGAAATTTTAACTATCAATCTCGAAAGTGCAACTATTGATCTCGAAAGTTTAACTATTGATCTGGAAATTACAACTATAGATCTTGAAAGTGAAACTATCAATCTTGAAATTACAACTATTAAGATTAAAATTACAACTATTGATCTGAAAAGTGCAATTATCCATCTCGAAAGTGCAACTATCCATTTTAAAAGTTCAACTATTGATATAGAAATTACAACTATTCATCTATAAAGTACAACTATCCATATGGAAATTACAACTATCAATCTCGAAATTACAACTATTGATCTCTAAAGTTTAATTATTCACCTGGAAAATATATTTTTTGCACTTGGAACTATTATACCTCGCTTGGAAGCTTGAAATTCTTAGTTTGCCAATAAAGTTTCCCGGTTTCCCGAAATGATTTTTTACTTCTCCCGAAAGGTTTGCTCACTTGGAATGATGTTTGGTGTAGTTACTAATCTTTGCTATCTCTTTTCCCGGAATGCTTGTTTGAGAGTGAATACTTTGATATAGTAAGTAAGGAGTGAAAATTAAGTAAATAAAGGAATCAAAATTATGCAAGAGATCAAAAATGTCTTACTAGTAGGTTTGGGAGCGATTGGGACGATCTATGCGGTGCGGTTTCATGATGCCAATTTAACTGGCTTTCGGGTGCTGGTCGATGCAAGTCGGATTGAACGATATCAGCGCGAGGGGATGACCTTTAACGGGCGACGTTATGATTTCAAGCTGCTCTTGCCAGCTGAGCAGGATTATCAGGCAGATTTGATTCTGATTGCGACCAAAGCTGATGGTTTAAATTCTGCGTTGGAGCTGATTGCGCCTTATGTTGGGGAGACGACACAAATTCTTTCGCTTTTAAATGGAATTAGTAGTGAGCAACTTTTGGCAGCAAGGTATGGCTGGGAGCGAGTGCTCTATGCCTTTTATCTGGGACATACTAGTATGCGAGTCGGGAATCAGGTCACTCATGATGGGGTGGGGCAATTATTTTTTGGGAAAGCGGAGAATAGTACGCTGACGGCTGAGGTCAGTTTGATCAAAGAACTTTTTGAGTGTGTCGGGATTGATTATCAGATTCCCGCGGATATGCTGGGGGCGGTGTGGCGGAAATTTATGATCAATGTTGGCTTTAATCAGGTTTCGGCGGTCTTGCGTGCGCCTTATCAGGTCTTGCAGCAGTCACCTGAAGCCAAAGAGTTAGTGGTCAAACTGATGGCTGAAGTAGTAGCACTGGCAAAACAAGTGGGCATTAAAGCGACAGAAACAATGCTGGATTATGGTCTGGCAGTGTTAAGTGAGATGCTGCCGGAAGCTCGTTCTTCGATGTTACAGGATGTCGAGGCGGGGCGGCAGACCGAGGTGGAATTATTTGCCGGGGAAGTCTGTCGACTGGGGCGTGAGTATGGTCTGGCGACGCCATATAATCAATTGTTTCTGGAATTAATCACCGCAATTGATGCGAGAAATGCTTGGTGTAAGAGCGAGAAATGAGGTGTAAGTGATGAATCAATTTATGTTAGCGGCAATTGAGGAGGCAAAAGCGGGGGTTCGTGAGCAGCATGGCGGTCCGTTTGGGGCAGTGATTGTTTACCAGAACCAGATTATTGCGCGTGGTCATAACGAGGTACTCCTCAATCAAGATCCGACCTGTCATGGAGAGATGATGGCAATTCGCCGTGCCGCGCAGGTCTTAAAGAGTTTTAATCTCGCGGAATGTGAAATCTATACGACTGCCGAACCATGTCCGATGTGTATGGCAGCGATTCTCTGGGCACGGATCAGTAAGATCTATTATGGTTGTAATCGCTTGGATACGGCAGAGATTGGCTTTGATGATCAATATTTCTATGAGATGCTTGCGAATGATTCTAAACGAAATGCGTTAATGGAGAATATTGAGCGTGAGGGGTGTCTGGAGGTTTTTAAGTTCTGGAGTGAACTGGAAGGGAAGACTATTTATTAAAGGGGTCTTTGGTGATGGTAAAATTAAGAAATATTGTTATTTTGATAATCTTGACTGTATTGCTCTGTTTCTCAAATCAGATTATGATTCCAACAGAGTTCGTGACGAAGTTTCCGCAATTGGTGACCGTCTTTGTAAGTGTTGTGATTCAAGCCTTGCCGTTTGTCTTGTTAGGCGTCTTTGGTTCGGCGTTCTTGCAACAGTTTGTAACGGTAGAGATGGTCGAGGGGAAATTGATGAAGCTGAAGCGTCTCCCGGGAATTTTAATGTCAGTGGGCGCGGGCTTTTGCTTTCCGGTCTGCGATTGTGGTGTGATTCCGGTAGTCCGGCGGATGATCTTGAAGCAAGTGCCTCCTTATATGGCAGTGGCTTTTCTGTTGACCGCACCCTTAGTCAACCCGATTACACTCTGGGCAACCGCGACTGCCTTTGGCTATAATCCGACGGTGACCATCTTGCGTGTTTTAATGGCAATTGTAATTGGAATCGTGGTGGCGTTGGTAGTAAGCTATTACTTTCCGCGTCGGGAAGATCTTTTGTTGGAGGAGCTTTTGACCTCTCAGTTACCAGAAGCGACTGGCAGAGAAACCGCAGCGACTTGCGAAATGGTTACAGCTAAAAAAGGTCTGGATTGGAGCCAATTAATCTCCCATGCCAACGGGGAGTTTTTGGAGGTAGTGAAGTATTTGATCGTCGGGGCGTTGCTCGCTGCCACAATGCAGGTAATGGTTCCCAAGCAGGTGATGCTGGTCTTTGCGGAGCAACCATTCTTATCAGTAATCGCGATGATGATTCTGGCAGTCTTGTTGTCCTTATGTGCCGAAGCAGATGCCTTCGTGGCGCGTTCTTTTACTTATCATTTTTCACTAGGAAGTGTCATGGCGTTTATGGTCTTTGGGCAGATGCTTGATTTGAAGAATGGGGTCTTGTTGTTGAAGAATTTCAAACGTAAACCCTTAATGGTGATCTTTGGGCTGGTTGCTTGGTTGGTGCTCATCTTTGCTTATCTTTTGAATCTACTAGTTAGCAAACAGTTAATCTGGGGGTGGTGAGTAGAGATGCAGAAGACGAAATATTTAACCCTCTTTGTGCTGGGAGCATATCTTTTATGGCTGGGGTATCTGTTGCAAACTGGTCTGATCAGTCAGTATATAAATCCAAAACTGGCTTATTTAACATTAATCTCCTTATTGTTGCTGGGTATAATGTTTATTTATACTTTAACACAAGTCTCGGTTCGGACTAAGCAGCACTCGAGCTGTTGTGATGCCCAACATGATGCTGATGATACTCATCATCATTGTAACTGTGATCATACTAGCAAGTTGAAGATTAAAAATGTGTTAATCTTGTTATTACCATTGGTACTTTCGTGGCTGGTTACTCCGACTAGTATTGGTCTTTCGAATAACCAAGCTGCAAGGGTTAAAACAGCAACTGCTTCAAAAATTAAAGGTGAGGCGCGCGAGACCACTCAACTGGAGATCGGAGAGTATCTCTTCGAGAAACCGGGTGCGAAACGTGCAGCATTTTTGAATTCGAAGTTTTATTTAGTAGGAAAAGTTTTGCGAACTTCAAAGTTAAACTCAGATGAACTTGTTTTGTATCGGATGTTAATCTCTTGCTGTGTCGCAGATGCAGTTCCTTTGGGAGTGGTGGTGAAATTACCAGCCAAAAATGATTTGCAGAATGAAGAGTGGGTAGGAGTAACCGGAAAGCTGGAGTTCCGGGCTTTTCCTAAAGAGCTGTCCGAAGTTGAACCAATTACCAACATGGTGCCACCAGAGAAGATTTATGTTTATTTTACGGCGACTGATTATGAAAAATTAGCTGCGCCAGTCTATGAGTATCTTTTTCCGTAATAATTAAAAAGAGCTGAGCTTGAGGATTATCCCCAAAGGCTCAGCTTTTATAATGGAGGCGTTTGTGTTACTCGTCTTCGCGAATGGCATCAGCTTTGCCGGTAAAGGCGTTGATGGTGAGATATGCCAGTCCGCCAATCCCGTCATGGTCGTCGATGGTGACTAACCAATAGACATAGTTGAAAAAGGTAAGCTCAAAAGTGAATTCTTTGGTTGGATAACAACCATAAGTTTGATAGTAAACCATAAAAGTAGTACGTAAGGCCTGTTCGGGAGAGATGATATTACTAGGAATGGTATTACTAAGATTGATACTCTCTTTCTGTGAATTTTCGACAACCTCCGCTAAAACATACTCTTTGGGAGTAGCAATCGGCGCATTAACAGTAATGGAAAAGAATTCATTCGGAAATAACCATTTTTCTTTACTAAGGCAACCATTCGTAGTATGTAGCTTAAACTGATATTTTCGAGCCTCATTGTTATTGGAAGTCGCTTTCGGTACAAAGACTATTTTTACTCTGGGGCAGAAACCTTCTTGATGACTGTTGTTGGTGCTGAGAATTACTTTGGAGACAGTATAGGAAGAATCCCAGTTTTGGTTACTGCCTTCAAAGAGCATCTCAGTGGCATAGGTTTGTTGCAAAAAATACTTAACCAGAGTTTCATCTGGTGGAGGGATTACATAGTTACTGGCATTTACTTGCGAAGTATTTAATTGTAAACCCGTAATTAAAAGTAAAAGTGAGCTGAAGAGAAGTAAATGTTTCTTCATTATCAACTACTCCTTATAATTGTTGATACCAGGCGAGACTGATCCATTCGGTATAGTTTTGCAGTGCATAGTCAACCACTCTAATGGTATAAGTCCCAGTGACGCTGGGCGTGAATTGAACTAATTCGAGATTGTTGTTGCCGGACATTGAACTGGTGACGTAATTGCCATATGGATCGTAGATCACTAAATCAAGATCGGAGAGATAACGTTCAGTAACTGCTGCCCCAACGTGATTTGCTGTTTCAATTGTATTCTGTTTGAGCCAGGCGAGGCTGACCCGAACTGGGCTGCTGGTACTGTTGACATTGAAAGTTTTTTCGTAGGGGAATTGTTCGGCGTTTAATTGGATATTGTAGTAGCTACCGCTCGAGACGATTTGATATGCTCCTTTAGCATCAACCACACCGACTCCTTCTTGATTGGAGTAGTAAGGACTTAATCCATAAGGAAAATCAGTAGTAGTACGGTGTAACGTTCCGGCTGCCAAAATTGCTTTGAGAGTTGGATTGACTAAAGAAAGACTTTGATTAAAATAGATCATCTGTGTCAAAACACCAGTGACATGTGGTGCGGCATAGCTGGTACCGGAGTTATTAGTATAACCAGCGACGGTAATGCTTTCGCCGGGTGCAGTAAGATCGGGTTTGTATCCGCCTGAAGTCTCGGTATAACAGCTGAAAGTGGAGAAGGTATCATCATTCCAGTATGGTTCATTAGCAGAATCATGTTCGTAGATTGAGCCGACGGTAAAAATGTTATATGCCATACCTGGATCGGTGATCGAGAGAGTTGAACCACTAGCATTACCAGCACTCTTGACGAAGTGAACGCTATGCTGGTTGCCAAGATGGTCGATCCAGCGTGCCATGTCGGAATACTGACCACGAATATCACTATAGCCAGCGCTGTAGTTGATTGCGGTTACCCCTTGGGAGATTAGCCATTCAATACGATCATAGTCGGTAGTACGATTAAATGATTGTACTGCATAGATGGTGGCATCTGGAGCAATTCCTTCGGTTTTGCCAACAATAATACTGGTTACCTTGGTGGCATGAGAAGAGAGTCTGGTACGAGCAACACTATCAGCAACATCAAAGATAATATTGCGATCGTTCAGTTGCGAGTTGCTGAATTTATCAGGATAACCTCCTTCAACCACGCCGATCTTGATTCCACTACCTTTGAGGCTGAAATTATCACGGGTGTAATTGGCATTGATATTGGGGATACTTTTGCTGACTTCGTCTTGACGACTGGCATTGACGAATAAGTCAAGTGCGAGGACATCTTTATCTTTGTTTAATTTATCGATTGTTTTGCTGTCTGCATTAGCAATTATATAAGGTGCGTAGCTACTGGCAAAAATAACGTCTTCTTGTTTAACATGTTTTAGAAAGAAGTTTTTGTTGTGTCCGAGGTATTCTTCTTTGGATTTGATACGTCGTTCTAGAATGTATTGTTTAATCTTGGCAGCAGATTCTTTCTCGACATCTCCAATGATATTTAGTTTATCTTTTACATCTTGAGTGATCTTTTTCTGATCAATATCAGTAATCCAAATGATTACGGGAATGATTGCTGTGCTGCTTTGGTTGATTTTGGCTTGAAGTTCAGGAGAAATCTTGCTTTTAGAGAAGAGCTGGTTGTGTTTAACCGGATCATAGATTTCTATTTTGCCATTACTATAGATGATGACATCTTTTGTGCTATTATCACTATATTTTGCTTTGCAGAGTTTGCCACTACTAAAGGTTTTGATAATCTCGCTGCTGGTAATGGTTGAATCAGCTAAAGTGAAGGTTTGAGTAAGCGTGACTACTAAGGTGATCATCATTAGATAAACCATCATTCGATTTATTTTCATGCTTTCAACTCCTTTATGATATACAATAATATAAGAATTGGGACGAGCTTAGCCGTCCCAATTAATCTTTGTGTAATATTAGATTACTGTAATCGTAATCGTCTGCTTGGTTTCATTGCCAGCTGCGTCAATTGCAATTAGGGTAAAGTCCAAAGTTTTATTAGGGGTTGTCGAGATAGAACCATTTGGAGGTCGGTTGGGAATTTTATGCCCCATGTTGGTCTCGATGCGACAACTGACCGCATTTTTGGTTGTCCAGCTTAAAGTGATCATTTCGCCTTTGGTGATCACAGTCTTGCTGGAAGTGAAGCTTAAGATCTCTGGTTTGCTGGGTTCTTTGACATTAACAGTAATGGAAGCACTGGCAATTTCTCCATTTATGCCATTAGCAATTAATACATAAGTAGTCGTTTTGAGTGGCCAAACTTCCACATTGCCTTCGATAGGACGAATGCATTCATCTTCATGTTCAATACCAATAATGCGTGTGTTTTTGCCATTGAGAACTCTCCAGGAAAGAATGACAGTTTCGCCAGGATTGACTGTAGTTTTGTCTGATTTGAAGAAATCAATCTTGACTGTGCCGGTGACATCAACGTTTACTGTAAATGATTTACTAACGACTGAACCATTGGTGCCATAAGCAATCAAAACATAGGAGGTGGTAGCGAGTGGCCAAACTTCAAGTGTACCGGTTAAAGGAAGCCCTTCTTCTGGTTCGCGTTCGATACCGAGAATTTGAATTTTAGCAACATTGGTTGTTTTCCAAGTAAGTGTGACTGTCTCGCCGGATTTAACTACGGCAGGAGTGGCAGAGAAGTAATTGATCGTCGTTTCGCCAGCAGCATAAACTGCTCCGCACGAGAAGAGATAGAGAAGAATTCCCACAACCAACCAGAGACTGCAGAGTTGCATCAGTTTCTTACCATTCATAATAACACGCTCCTGTTATATTTTTGTAATATGTCATATTACAATAAATATTATATTGTATTAAGTGTTTATCGTCAACTTATATTATATTAAATTTTCATAATTATAAAATTAAAACGTTTGATATAACCTTTGAATATGAAGAAATAACTGTTTCTATATATTTTCCAGTAAAGATCTTTCATTATATCGAGTGAAAATATCCAGCGTATTAAGGATTTTTCACGAAGATAAAATGAAATAGATCTTTCAGAAAATATATATTATATTTAGTTATTTGTAGGGATTTTTAGCAAAAAGAATTATAAAACTGTAGGATTTATTCATCGGTACGAATTTCGCTAGCTTCACCAGTAAAAACATTGATGGTGAGATAAGATAATCCACCAATTCCATCATGATCATCAATTGTCACCAGCCAATAGACATAATTGAGAAATTGAATCTCAAAGGTAAACTGATTATCAGGGTAGTAACCATAGGTTTGATAGTAAATGGTTAAAGTCTTCCGTAAAGCCTCTTCAAAGGAGAGTGTATTTGGCGGAATCACATTCGCAAGTTTGAAGCTCTCCTTCTTGTTATTCTCAATGATTTCAACAGGAATTTTTTCATTATTTTCAGGGATTGGAGCATAGGTTTCAAAGGTGATCGCTTCATTGTTTGATAAAAGCCATCGTTCGCCCAAAATACAGCCATGAATGGTGTGAAAACGATAGCGGTACTTATGCGGAGTATTAAATGAAAATTTTGGTCGGAGTGAGATTTTTATTTTAGGGCAAAAACCGTCTTCGTGATTGGTTTTGAGAATGGTCTCCATTAACGTATAGGAACAATCCCAGTTAGGATTGCTACCTTCAAAGATCATTGTGGTAGCATAGGTTTTTTGGAGAAAATTTTTTACCAATGCTTCATCTGGTACTGGAAGATAGTCAGAGTCAGCGCCATTGATTGGGGTAATAAGTAATTGTAAAGAGATCAAGCAGATTAAACTATAGAGTGTTATGAAAAAATTTTTTTTCATGATATATCCCTCCTGTTTATGTGAAAATTAATAAAAGGACGGATTTTTAAAAATCCGTCCCTGAAAATTTGGGGTTTAATCATATATTTATTTTACAACAATTGTAACACTTTGTTGAGCTTCAAAGCCATTTGCGTCAGTTGCCACCAAGGTAAAGGTCATGGTTTTATTTGGAGTAAGAGAAATAAAACCATTTGGTGGGCGGTTTGGTAATGTTAGTCCGGTATCAGTAATGATTTTGCAACCAGTAGCATT
>JBFYZC010000229.1:0-5549 GCA_041309705.1 Bacillota bacterium
AAAAAGATGCTTCAGGTAGCCTGTGCGATATCTCGGGATTATGAACTCTTAATCTTGGATGAAGCAACAGTTGGTTTAGATGAAAATTTAACTGAGCAACTATGGCAGTTATTAAATAAATTATCAAGTGAAGGAAAAGGAATTTTACTATTCACACCTTTAGCAAGAGATCTTCGGTACAGTAGTAAAGTTGTATCTTTAAATGAAATAATCACAGATACTAAATTGCAGTCAAGAATGATCGAACCCATTTCTGAAATAGAGTTAGCGGCGGTGAGAAAATGAAACGACTAAAACGTATTCTTGGAATTATGAAGAAAGAATTTTTGCATGTGATGCGAGATAAAGTAATGTTTTCAATTGTTTTCCTAGCACCAATTGTCTTTACTTTGCTCTTTGGCTTTCTCTATATTAATGGCAAAGTGACTCAAGTACCAATTATGATTTTTGACCAAGACCAATCAGAGACTAGTCGTACTTTGGTGAGAGCTTTTAGTGATTCGGAGAAATTTAAAATCATTGGAATGATTGATAGTTATGATCAGTTAGAAAAGGCAGTTAAAACGGAAAAAGCTTACATGGGAGTAGTTATTCCGGTTGATCTGCAGAAAAAAATTAAGAGTGGTCGCTCTACTGAAGTAGCAATGGTGATTAATGGTTCGAATATTTTAATCATGAATACAGTAGCCAATGCTGCCAATCAGGTGGTTCAGACAATCTCCGCTGGTGTAACCATGAAAATTATGCAAGGTTATGGGATTAGCAAAGATAAAGCTTATCAAGCAGTAACTGCAATTAATTTCCGTACGAGAATTTGGTATAATCCTACTTTAAGTTATTTGAATTTTATGTTATTAGGGCTATTAGCAGTGATTGTGCAGCAGTTGAGCATGCTCGGGATGGCACTGGCTTTCTCCAAAGAAAGAGAAAATGGTACGCTTAGTTCGCTGGTTTTTTCACGTACTAGCGCGAGAGAAGTTGTTTTTGGAAAGCTTTTATTATATTTCTTGCTGTTTGCATTTGATGCAGTGATAGTTTATTGGTTGGGAATTAACTTTTTTAATCTGCCAATGCGTGGCAATGTGTTCATCTTAATGCTGTTACTGGTGGTTTTTTTACTTGCTGTTTTATCATTGGGAATGCTGATCTCCTTATTTTGCGAAAACATGGGTCAGGCAATTCAGTTTTCAATGTTAGTAGCAGTCCCGTCATTCCTATTATCTGGATATACCTGGCCAACCTTTAGTATGCCAGTGCAATTACAATTTTTATCTAAATTACTTCCCTTGACTTACTTTTTAGAAGCGACCCGCTCGTTAGTTTTGATGGGCAGCGAATGGACGATTATTCAACCGCAACTGAAAATTTTAGTAATTTTTGTGTTAGTTCTTTTACCAAGTTCAATATATATGGTGCAACGTAAATTAAGACATGGTTAATTTTGCATCAACATATAGTATATTAATCTTTTGTGATACTACAGTTTGTGTAAAAAATAATTTGTTTGGGTTGAAAATTTTATAGGAATATTTTTACAAATTATTTACTTCTTCGTCATGGGAAATACATAATCTGATGATATACTTAGTCTATCTTAATTTTTCATAACAACCCCTCCTTTTTATTGAAGGCTCCAAGCAATTTTGGAGCTATTTATTTTTTATAAACCCTATTCACCTTTTCGAGCAGATAATATATAATAAGGTTATCTGCTCACAGTATACAAAAACCATTATTAACTTTATCCAATAGATATGTATATTTATTTTTGAAGTTCGGAGAAGCTAAGAGATGGGTAAATCAGAAAAAAGACTGTAAGGTTTTGCGAATTAGTTTAAAGTAAATTTTGGGAAAATGGTGAATATTGATGCAAATTGAAGTATTAATGATTCCTCAAGTAAGTGGTAACTGGGAGATGTTTGAGAAAAGAGTAGTTGTTTTAGATATTTTGCGTGCTACCAGTACTATTGTTACAGCTTTAGGAAACAAAGCCTTGGAAGTGATTCCGACGATTGAGACTGATGAGGTGATTGAACTTGCTAAGACTTTAGGTAGTAGCGAGTGTGTTACCGGTGGTGAGCGCAAAGGAATGAAAATTACAGGATTTGATCTGGGGAATTCTCCTTTAGAGTATACTCCAGCAAAAGTTGCAGGTAAAAAAGTAATTATGAGTACCACCAATGGTACACGAGCAATTAAGAGTGCTCAGGGAGCTAGCGAAGTTTTGATTGGCTCTTTTTTAAATCTGCAGGTAATCGTTGATCATTTGAAGGAAGTAGATCAAGATACTTTGATTGTTTGTTCCGGACGGAATAATTATTTGAGTTTAGAGGATCTGGCTTGTGCGGGAGCAATTATTGATCGTCTTCGAGAATATATTGATAATGAAATGGCTACGGATGCTACTAAGTTAGCGCATTATGTCTGGAAGCATGCCCAGCATGATCTGGAAGGTTTTATTAACTCCACTCAGCATGGTCGTTATTTGAAGGAAATTGGAATGGAAGCAGATTTGTCAGTATGTAGTGCCTTTGATGAGGTTCCTATTTTACCACGTTATCAAAATGGCAAGATTAGTCTGTAGACGTATATAAAATTTGATAAATTTTATTAAAAAGGGGTATCGCTAACTACTTTCGAAAGCAGTTTGGTGACACCCCCAATTTTTAATATTTTTGACCTATTTTTTAAGCAATTTTGAAATTTGATTTATCTTGAATGAGATATTTTCCAAAAGATCTAATTTATTTTAGCTTCGCAAAAAATCCTTAGTGCGCTGGATATTTTTCTTGTTAAAATGAAAGATCTTTACTGGAAAATATATAGACTAGTTTGGAGGCAGCGATGAAAACTGAAAGAACCGGGGTACTGTTGTTGCATGGTCTAGGAGGGGGTAATTATGAAACTGAGGGAATTTATAATATACTGAAATCACAAGTGGATCTGATTGCAATGCCAGAGTTACCTGGTCATGCTGATAATTATGCTGGAATTGGTAGAGTTAAATATATCGAATGGATCAATAAAGCGGAAGAGGAATATCTCAAACTTGAGCAGGTCTGCTCCAAAACTGTAATTATTGGTTTTTCGATGGGTGGCTTGATTGGGGGATATCTGTGTCAGAAGTATAGCCCAACTGGTTTTGTAAGTATTAATACTCCGGTATATTTCTGGAATTTGAAACGCGTTTTAATAAATATTGCAACGGATTTGAAGTCACGCGATTTTGCTAATATAAATTTTTATCTCAGTTCTGCAGCTAAGCTGCCTTTTACTACTTTGACGCAGTTTCTGTTATTATTAGTTAAAGCACAGAGCTATATTGGTAAAATTGCGAGCCCTTGTCTGATCTGCCAAGGATTGTTGGATGATGCTGTTTATCCAGCGAGTGCTACTGCTATTTATCGAAAGGTGAAGTCGAGTGATAAGAGTTTAATTACTTATCAAAAATCAGATCACCGTATTTTTGCTGGAGTGGAGAAGGATGCTTTGGAGCATGATGTTCAGGCTTTTGTCGGGCGAGTTTTTGAGAGAGATTTAGAATGATTATTTATCAAATATAAGAAAAGGGAGTTGAAATGATGAGCAAAGAGAAGGCATTGGAGCTGTTTGGTAAAGGATATAACTGTGCTCAAGCGGTGATTGGGGCATATAGTGAAGAGTTTGGCTTGACAGAAGAGAGTGCGAAAGCAGTCGCGACTGGATTTGGTGGTGGGATTGGACAGATGCAGTTGACCTGTGGAGCGCTAGCTGGTGCAATTATGATATTAGGGTTGAAAAGCTATGATGCAGCACAAGTAGTAGAATCAAAGAAGCATTCTTATAAAAAAGTACAAGAGTTGATGCGACGTTTTGAGGCAAAACATGGTAGTACTGAATGTATCAGACTTTTGGGGGTAAATATGCGCAGTCCTGAAGGGGCGGAATATTTGAAGGAAAAGGGCTTGCATGAGCGATTGTGTGGCATGTATATCACGGATGTCTGTGAGCTTTTGGAAGAGTTATTATGATAAGCAGTTGGGACGAATTGTTGATTGGTGATCAAGCATTTCGTCCCATTATTTTTACTCGGAAGTATTGTTAAAGATGGCTTCGAAATCGTGAGCAATTTCATCAATGCTTTGATATGGTTTGGAAAGTTGCAGAAGTTTTTTTAAAAATAATTTTTGGGAAGCGGTGAGCTCTAATTCCGCATGCCAAGGGTGCTTGGCAGAGATACTCCCTTGATAATTTGAGTAAAGCAGATATAAGAGTAGGTCGCCCAAATGAAAGAAGTCAACCTGACGTGAGTAATGCTGCTCATCTTCCCAGCGTGCTAAACCAAAATCAATTAAAGCTATCTGATTTTGATTAATAATTACATTGGGAATACGTAGATCACGATGCACAATGCCATTTTCATGCAGATATTTCAAAATTTCAATCAACTGATGCCCAGTTTGATAGATCTCAAGGTTTGTAAAGCGATATTTATCTTTAAAAAGTATCGTTTGAATCGTTTTGCCTGCTTTTTTTTCTAAAGCAAAGCCATAAAATCCTTTTTCTCGGATCAGACTGATGAATTTGGGAATTCCCGGATGTGCTAATTGTGCAAGAATCTGAGCTTCATAAACGTTTTTGAGTTTATTTTTTTTAAATCTTTTAATTACTACTGGTTGAGTGTCCTTTACAGCTAAATAACAGACTCCATATCTACCTTGACCAAGACGCTGGATAATTTGATATCCATTAATTTTTTTGCCAGGATAAACTAGCATTGTTTAAGTCCTTTTAAACAGATATTGCAGTGCCGCATTTTGAGCAGAATTTGCTGTTTGGAGTAAGCGATTCGCCGCAAGAGACGCAAAATTGTGCTTGATTTACCTTTTCGCCGCATTCTAGACAGAATTTAGAGCCATTGGGAATCTGGGCATTGCATTTTGAACAGGAGACAATTCGATTGGCTGGATTGCTGGAATGTTGGTTTCTTTCGTATTCGCGACGGCGTGATGAACTGTGGGTGAAAGCACTGATTAAGTTTTCTAAAAAACCTTTTTTACGATAATGACTGCTGCCATGATCTCCATTTTGATAATGACCGTTTGATCTGGAAGAACTCATTTTGAAAACACCTCTCGTTTGAATTTTTGTTAATTAGCTAATTATAGTTGCGTTGTCTACATTCTGCCTTTAATGCACTAAATATATTTTAGCTAAAAAAGCATAAAAAGTAAAACGCTTGTTGTTGAATTATATATTTTTCGGTAAAGATCTTTCATTATATCAAGTGAAAATATCCAGCGTACTAAGGATTTTTCGCGAAGCTAAAATGAATTAGATCTTTCGGAAAATATATAGGGAAATTTTATTTGACGAATCGAGTAATTTTTGATATACTTAAATCGAACAAGAGTTCGAGGTATAAAGGAGATGTTGTCGATGAAGGAAGCCATTGCCGAACAGATTAATGTCGAGGTGCTCTTTCAATATGGTCGTCTCTATCCGCGTTATTTCAGTTGGCGGAAACGTCTTTATCGAGTAACTGGAATTAATAATAGTTGGAGTGTTTT
>JBFYZC010000230.1:0-4219 GCA_041309705.1 Bacillota bacterium
ACGAAGATAAAATGAAATAGATCTTTTGGAAAATATATAGATCTTTCAAAAATATTATTTAAAACTGAGAATTAAGGAACGGACGACCAGATGCCAGCCATCGACCATAATAAAGAGGAGAATTTTGAAGGGTAAGGAGATCATTACCGGAGGAAGCATCATCATTCCCATGCTCATCAAGGTACTGGAGACAATCATATCAATTGCCAGAAAGGGAATGAAGATCATAAAGCCAATCTGAAAAGCGGTCTTTAATTCACTGATGATAAAAGCAGGAATAATTACCTGGGTGGGAATCTCGGTAATTTTTTTCGGACGTGGGATTCGCGCCGCTTCGATAAATAATTTCAAATCTTTCACTCTCGTCTGACGGTACATAAATTGGCGCAAGGGTGCCATTCCTTTGACCAATGCCTGATCCTGAGCTAACTTTCCTTGCAAAAAGGGCTGCAATGCCTGGTCATTCACCTCTTTCCAGACTGGTTGCATTGTAAAGAAGGTTAAAAAGAGCGCCAGTCCAATCATCACTTGATTGGGTGGCATCTGATTGGTACCCAGAGCAGTGCGGGTAAAGGAGAGTACAATTACAATTCGGGCAAACGAGGTGGTAAGGATTAAGATTGATGGTGCCAGCGAGAGAATAGTCAAGAGCAGAAAGAGCTGCAAACTCTGTGCAACTTCAGCAGGCGTATTACTCGTTCCTACTCCGATTTGCAAGTTAGGAAGAGGAATATTTGTGTTGGCTGCCCAAGTCTTACCATTTGCCCCCAAAAAAAGCAAAACAGCCAGAAATACTATTCTGGCTAATCGTTGCAACTGGCAACTTTGATTTATATATAAAATAGGATGAGTAAACAGATTCCTACCGCTAATTCTCAATCCCTTGTTCTCCTCCATGATTTAATCTTCTCGAATCCTTCGCGTAAAGTAACAACTCTTCCTGCTGGCGCAGGAATTGATTCCGGATGCATAAATTTGTTTAACAGCGCGTCAAAACTATTATGATTCCCTGTTAGATTAGTATTAACTTGAGATAATTCCTGATAAAAAACCGGATCAGTAAACTCTTTAATTAAAGCAAGTCCGTGTTCCGAATTTCCTAATAACAGCACCTGCCCGTTAACCAGCACCAGATGCAATTGGCGATTTGGTCCTAGAGTAAGGCTTTCTGATATTTTTAAATGTCTAGCAGTTGTGATACCATACTTTCCAGCAAGAAACCTAGTGGTAAAATAGGCCAATATCGCTACTAAGATTAATGCCACCAATGACCAAAGCCATTGCCAACCACCAAACTCAGGCAACGTTTTTGTTCTTGTTTCAGCTGCAACCGATATTGGAAAGAGAAGTATTCCCGCTCCAACCAAAGATGCTGTTAATTTTAGTTGCTTCACCAGTCCTCAGTCACCTCTTTTAAACTCATAATCTATAACCAAGCACCTTGCGTACTGCTTCTAGGACTCGATCAGGTTGAAATGGCTTAACCACAAAATCCCTTGCCCCTGCTTGAATTGCATCAATTACCATTGCTTGTTGACCCATTGCACTACACATAATAATATTGGCAAGGGGATCAATTTTACGAATTTCACGTACTGCTGCAATTCCATCCATATCTGGCATGGTAATATCCATGGTTACCAGATCAGGATGGAGTTCACGATATTTCTCAACCGCTCTAGCTCCGTCTTCTGCCTCACCGACAACATCGTATCCGCCACGACGTAAAATATCTTTAATCATCATCCGCATAAATGCTGCATCATCAACCACTAATACTCTGTTTCCCACCTGAACTCCTCCTTTAGCTTATTGAAGCGTATTTGCCCGCTCAAGCGGACTTACAATATCAGTGACTTTAATTCCAAAATTCTCATCGATCACTACAACCTCACCTTTAGCAATCAATTTCCCATTCACAAAAATATCGACTGGATCGCCTGCTAATTTGTCTAACTCAATAATCGAACCAACTCCCAATTCCAGAACATCTTTAATCTTCATCTTGGTTCGTCCCAGTTCTACAGTGATCTGCAATGGTACATCCAAAATCATCCCGATATTTCCGGTATCCTTGCCCTGCTTGACACCACCGATTGAACCAAATTGTGCTGGTTGCACCATTACTGGTGGTGCTGGAATATTGTAATTGGGTGGCGCTTGATTATAATTCGGCGGTGCTTGATTATAATTCGACGGTGCTTGATTATAATTCGGTGGCACTTGATTATAATTCGGTGGCGCTTGATTGTAATTCGGTGGCGCTTGATTGTAATTCGGCGGCGCTTGATTATAATTTGGTGGCACTTGATTATAATTTGGTGGCACTTGATTGTAATTGGGCTGCGCCATCATAGTTGGAATATTCTGAACTACAGGGCTCACTGGCACCTGATAATCAACTCGCGTTTCAAGATTAACTCCCTCTGGCAAAACTACTTTATTTTCTACTTGATTCTCAACTGGTTTAGCAATTATCGTTGCCTGATTCAGCAAACCATCTGCCATTTCCACTGCTAACTGATATGGAATCAGTAGCATGATCTCGCTCTCAATCAACCCTTCTAATTTCAAAGCAAAAGCGATTGCCACCAGCTGTTCGTCAATCCCTTGATACTGCATGAGAGTTTCATTATTTGAGAGATCTACTGCACGTACCTTGGGAGGATTAATATCAATCCGTTTATCAAACAGTGTTGCCATTGCTGTAGAAGCACTACCCACCATCTGATTCATTACTTCACCCAATGCTTCTAGATCCATCTGTCCTAATGATGTTTTAGGTTCAAGACCACTGCCACCCATGATCAAGTCAGCAATAATTGCCGCATCTTTTAATCGCAAAATCAAGAGATTCGAGCCACTTAAACCTTCGGTATAGTCCACTTCTACCAGAACACATGGAACAGGATGTCGCTCCATTAGTTCTCTTTGCGTAGTGAGAATAACATTTGGGGTATCAATATCAACGCGTCGATTAAAGAGCTTAGATAAGGCAGTCGAAGCCGAACCATAACTAATGTTTCCAATCTCACCCAAAGCATCTTTTTGATCTGTAGTTAAAGTAGACTTAGTTGCAGTATTACTCTCCCCATCAAACAAAAGCGCGTTAATCTCTTCCTGAGAAAGGATTTGGCGATCCATCTAAGCACCCTCCTCGCGCATAATCTGTCCTACCTGGACTCCCATATGACTCCCTGAAACCCCTGGTGAACCTTTAAATTTCAATTCATTACCAATTTTCACATTCAATAATCCCTTAACTGGCTGATCGAGCTGAATCACATCCCCCACCTTAATGTTTAACAGATCTCCCAGATTAATCAGAGCATTTCCCAATTCCACTGCCACATCTATATTGGCTTGCACCAGTCGTTTTTGAATTACTGAGAGATTCTCATTATCACTGATGCGATTGGTACGGGCAAACCAGAATTGGGCACTTAAACGATTGGTAATTGGTTCTAATAAAGAAAATGGCAGACAGATATTCATCAAACCCAAAACTTCAGCAATCTTCACTTCCATGGTTACTAAAACTACCATATCACTAGGCGGAATAATCTGTGTAAATAAAGGATTTAATTCAATACTTTCATAAACAGGCTCCAGTTCAACCACTGTTTGCCATGCTTCTTTGATGATGTTCATCATCCGAAAAAGCACTCGTTTAATTACCATCTGCTCAATATCAGTTAATTCACGAATCTTATCAACCGCTCGCCCCACTCCACCTAGTAATCGATCTACCATTGCAAAAGCAATCTGCGGATTAATCTCAAAAATCATTGTTCCTTCCAGTGGTTTGAGTGCAATAAGATTCATTACTGTTGGATTATTTAAAGACTTGGTAAACTCTTCATAAGTTAACTGATCAATCGAGACTACTTGAATGCGTACCATTGATCTTAAATAAGCCGATAATGAAGTAGTAAGCAGACGTGCAAAATTCTCATGCAACATTACCAGAGTTCGTAATTGATCTTTTGAAAATTTATTCGGGCGACGAAAATCATATGGTTTTACCTTCTTTTTATTTTCGTCATTAATAACTTCATCAACTTTCAAGGTTCCCGACGAAAGTGCTTCAAGTAATTCATCAATTTCAGATTGAGACAGGACTTCGGACACTACGCAGCGTACCTCCTATCCTGAAAACCATTCTCTGGTTATTCTACTTTTGACACTCCCCACACTTAAAAGTAGGGGATTCTTGAGT
>JBFYZC010000231.1:0-2708 GCA_041309705.1 Bacillota bacterium
TCTCGCGGAATTCTTACTTAAACACTGGTATGGTCTTTCTAACCTTACCCTCAATGAGATTACTCGCAATGCTGGTTTCAGCCCCACTACTCTTTGCATTGATGCACAAAACAATTCCGCAAGTCTCTTTCAATCCTTTAGCAGCTGGGCAGAGCAGATTAAGAACAATAATTTCAATCCGGTCTGCCTCTATAATCAAGCAGGTCAATTAATAGACTGTGCTGCCACACTGCTCAATCATCCTCCCGCTGGTACTAGCCTGCAACCCGTTAATAATTTGGGCGAAACCATTGCTAGCTTAGTTAATCAACAACATGAAACAAGCCGTTTTCAAGAGCTAAAACGAAATTTGATGCGTGAAATTAGTTTGTTACTAGAAAAAAACCAACTGAAACTCTCGAAACAGCAAGCCGAAGCCACCACTGCCGATCAGGGAGATTCCTTACGAATCATTGGTGAATTATTAACTACTTACAGTTATCAGATTCCCAAAGGCAGTCCCGAGATTAAACTGACTAATTATTATGATCCAGAGAGCCCCGAAATCTTAATCAAGCTCGATCCAGCCATCTCCGCCCAGGCAAATGCGCAGGTTTATTTTAAAAAATATCAGAAAGCCAAAAAAGGGCAGCAAGCCATCGCGCTGCAGATCGCGAAGACCGAAGAGATGATCATGTATCTGGAGAGTCTGGAAACGATGACCAACAACGCCCAAACCGTCGATGATCTGCAACTCATCAAAGAAGAATTAGATTGCAACAAGAAGAAACACAAACAAAACAAACATGGCAAAAGCCATAAAAAAGAAGCCCCTTCCGAACCAAGGCGCTATCAAACTCCTGCCGGACATCTCTTACTGGTCGGCAGAAATAATCTCCAGAATGACCGGCTCACCTTCAAAATTGCCGATCCTACAGATCTCTGGTTTCATACTCAGAAGATCCCCGGCTCACACGTGATCTTAAAACCACAAGCAGGAATTCCGGTGGATGACGAAACCTTGAATCTAGCGTGTCAGCTCTCCGCCTATTTCAGCAAGGCACGTGAGTCCACCAAGATTCCCGTAGATTATACTCAAAGAAAGAATGTCAAGAAGCCACCCGCTGCGAAACCAGGTTTCGTGATTTATGATCACTTCAAAACAGCAATTATCACTCCTGAGCTTAATTTACTGGAACTTTTGGGAGTAACTACAAAAATTTAGTCAAAAAATCCCCTTACTATATATTTTCCGATAAAGATCTTTCATTATATCGAGCGAAAATATCCAAAGCACTAAGGATTTTTCACGAAGATAAAATGAATTAGATCTTTCGGAAAATATATAACCATAAGCAAGGGGATTTCAACTTATTATACTTTACTTAGCTTTGACTAACTCAATTCCAGTTCCAGTTCCTAAGTTTTGCGAGTACTTCTTCTCATTGGCATTATTCCAATGTTCATGTACTCCGAGACTCTCCAATCCAACTCCATCTGGTTTATATCTAATTCCTGATGGCGAATTGCCTGCTTGAGCTGCTTCGTGCAGATAATTATCCGCATTCTGCCAGAGTGACATCTCACTTCGCAAAAAATCAATCCCTACTGAGTCCAGTGCCACCGGATCCAAAGAGGCAAAAACACTAGCCGGATATTGATTATTGAAAGGAGCCAGCTTCCACTTGCGAGGTTGTCCATTATACATATCAGCCGTATATAATGCATCTAGCAGATAAAGCACTGTCTTACCTTCTAGGTACTTACTTCCCATGATATCGACCAAAGCATTATATTTATTCATTCCACGCTCTTGATCCATCACATATGAATGCATCTCTGACGGAGAACCTACTGTTCCAAAATGATTCTTAAAAGTAAGGGTTACGGGAGCAATTACTTGATGTCTTTTCAAAATTGCCATATTAATTAAATAGCTTGCATTAATCACCTCTGAAGGGAGCCAAGTACCTTTATTGGTTTCATTATTGACTTCAGCTGAATATTTAATTGATTTCTTCACCCATGTTCCCCAATTATTATAATTCACTCTCGGAAATGCTGCGCTACAATAATTTTTAATCGGTGCAAACGAAGTGCGTTGCGCATCATAGATTAAAATGTTCTCCTGAGGTACATGCGCCTGATTGACTAATTCTTCGATTAATGCATAAATCAATTGTGGTGAAGCATCAATCTTATTATTATTGTACTGATTATTCAGATTAATCTTTACCGCAATCTTTTCATTATTTGAATAACCAACATTTCCCTTGTTATGATTAAGATTATAAAACTTAAATAACTTATCCCAAGCATTTTCCTGATTGGTTTCACCCGAAATTTTTAAGAGATTCGCTTTTAAAAGATTATTGATTGCAGTCTGATTATTAAATTTTGCATCATACCAATTACCAGTACCATCCCAACTAACCGCATTCGGATTATTTGCCCAACTAACTCGACCTGGAAAGATTCCCTTGGCAATCCCTACTGGTTGATTAGCTGAATCTTGAGGTACAAAGTTGCTTCCTGCCACAACAACTTGATTATTCAAAACCAAAGAATTAACGGTCAACCCCAGACCGAACAGCAGAATAAATAAAGCACCCCAAACCAACTTCTGCTTTTTAAACTTCACGGTTAATTTTTTCAGTAAATAAATAAGCCCCAAAAAACTTCCTAGGTAAGCAAGAAAACTTACTGCCAGTGGCTCGGCTACTCTCATG
>JBFYZC010000232.1:0-3696 GCA_041309705.1 Bacillota bacterium
AGTCGATCTATTGGAAACCAACTTTGATCTGGTATATTGATAAAATTCGAGTGATGAAACCAATTAGAACTCAGAATAAAAGTATTAAACCAATCAATTATTCTGGGGGTAATTCTTTGGCGATCTATAATTATTTAGCTGACGTTGAATATCAAGTTGAGGCACATTTTGAATGGAATCTGGAACGGGAAGATTTAGCAGCAGATCGTAATGAAAATAAACACTATTTTGTAACAAAACGTATGATTGAAAAGGGTGGGAGAAGGGATATCTTTTTGGGTGCCAGAGAGTGTCAGGGGTATGTTGAGCCATGTGAGTTGGGTGAAACGCAAGGGTTTTATGATAACTATGGTGAGCTGGCTTTCGATCTGATGTTTCATGGGTTTGATTATCCTGATGAAATTGGTAAAAGTGAGCTACATGCAAGGTTTTGGCGTCCGAAGATGGTTAATGGAATTGTTGAGTTTATTCCTCCCAAGGAATGTACAATTCGTAAATTTATTAAACCAATGAAAGCAAATCATCCATTGTCACTTGGTTTGGAAGAAAGAGAATTATTAGCTGGTTACAAGGAGGATGCTTGATGAGCTGGATGCAACAGCTTTATGCGACTTATGAAAAATGTCAATCTAATACCTTTGAGTTCCATCGAGACAACATGCCATTGTTGCCAATTGCGCATACCACTCAGAATGCGCAAATTGAAATTACGCTGAATGAAAAAGGCGAATTTAGAAGAGCTAAAAAAATTTCTCCTGAACAGAGTAAAACAATTATACCTTGCACTGAAGCTTCTGGTGGGAGGACTAGTGGTAAAGTTCCTCATCCGCTTTGTGATAAATTGATTTATTTGGCGGCAGATTACGAAAAGTATACTGATATTAAAATTAAAAAAAATAATTGTTTTGATGATTATTGCCAGCAATTAAGGACATGGTGCAACTCGGAATTTGGACATCCCAAAGCCAAGATTATTTTAGCATATATTGAAAGACAGCAGATCATCCAGGATCTAATTGCCACGCAGATTTTGCCATTAGATGAGAATTATAAACTGGGTGAAAAATGGGAAATAAAAAATATAAAACCAGAAGATGCTTTTGTTCGCTGGAGTGTTGAAATTCCTGGAGATCCCCAATCAGCCGTTAACACTGATTCCACCTTATTTGAAAGTTGGACAAATTATTATCTTTCAACGAAAAAAAATAAGGCTCTCTGCTATATTACGGGTGAAGAAATTCTTGATTCACAGAATCATCCTGCAAAAATTAGAAATGCAGGTGACAAAGCTAAAATTATCTCTGCAAATGATGAAGATGGCTTTACTTATCGAGGACGTTTTGCAGAGGTGGAGCAGGCTTGTACTATTGGTTATGATGTGAGTCAGAAAGCTCATAATGCACTACGGTGGCTAATTGAACGTCAAGGGTATCAAAAAAATGATCTGGCAATTGTTGTTTGGGAGAGGAATGGCTTGTTAATTCCCAATCCTGCTCAAGATGAAAATAATCTGTTATCAGAACTGGGTTTAGAGAATGATACTCAGTCAATCGAGACTGCTCAAGAATTTGCAGTAGAATTTAATAAATTAATTGAGGGTTATAGTTGTAAATTAACCGCAACTAATCAGATTATTCTACTTGGTTTGGACTCGGCTACTCCGGGAAGATTAGCGATTGTTTTTTATACTGAATTAACTGGCTCAGAATTTTTGCAACGCATTCAGAAGTGGCATCAAACTTGTGCTTGGCAGCACAACTATTTGAAGCGAGAGCGACTTGATGAAAATGGCAAGCCAAAAACGTTTTATATGAGATTTGTGGGAGCTCCTGCACCAAATACTATTGCGGAAGCTGCTTATGGAGTGGAAATTGATGATAAACTCCGTAAATCAATTATTAAAAGTATTTTGTCATGTATTATTAATGGACAAAAAATCCCTATCAGTATAGTGAACTCAACAATTCAAAGAGCCAGCAACCGTCTTGCAATGAAGGAGTGGGAGTGGAATCGGACTCTGAGTATTGCTTGTGCTCTCTATAAAAAGTATAAATATGATTACGAAAAGGAGGAATTGCCGATGGCTTTGGATGAAAATCGTATTACCAGAGATTATCTTTATGGTAGATTGTTAGCAGTGGCAGATAATATTGAAAGCTGGGCTTTGAATGAAAGTGGAGAAACTCGTCCAACTCATGCAACTAAATTAATGCAACGTTTTGCCAATAATCCATATAGTACTTGGTTGAAGCTAGAACAACATTTGAATCCATATATAATAAAATTAGGCAAGAAGGTTGGGAAAAAACGTTTTTTAATGGATGAGATTGTGAATAAATTCGTAGCAGAAGATTTTATGTCGGATAAAAAATTAAGTGGTGAATTTTTATTAGGTTTTCATTCGCAACGTGAAGTTTTTAAACCTATAAAATCTGAAGCTTCGCAAGCTAATGGTGGTTCGAATAATGAAGTGGATTTTGTTGAAGATACAGATGAAAATTAAAAATGTGGAGGCGAAAATTTTATGGAAACTTTGCAGAATAAAATTGATTTTGCAGTAATTCTTAGTGTTAAAGGGGCTAATTGTAATGGTGATCCATTATATGGAAATCGTCCGCGTACTAATTATGATGAGTATGGTGAAATCTCAGATGTTTGTATTAAAAGAAAGATTAGAAATCGTCTCTTAGAGGACGGATATTCGATTTTTGTACAATCTAATGATAATAAAATTGATGATTATAAGAGTCTGAAAAACAGATTGGAAGGAGAACTAAAAGACATCGATAAAAAAGACGAAAAATTCTTTCGTGAAGAGGTCTGTAAAAAATGGTTAGATGTGCGTGCTTTTGGACAAGTCTTTGCTTATAAAGCTGGTAGTGGCAAAAAGAGTAGTAAAAAAGAAGCTGAAAATAGTGATGATAAAGGAGTCTCAATTGGAATTCGTGGTCCGGTATCCGTTCATTCTGCCTTTAGTCAAGATCCAATTGAGATTACCAGTATTCAGATTACTAAAAGCGTTAATGGGGAAGGTGATGGTAGTAAAAAATCCTCTGATACTATGGGAACAAAACATCGTGTTGATTATGGTTTATATACCTTTTATGGTAGTATTAATCCACAATTGGCAAGTAAAACAGGATTTAGTGAGGCAGATGCCGAAGCTATCAAAAAAGCTATTACCCAGTTGTTTTTGAATGATGAATCTTCAGCTCGTCCAGCAGGTTCAATGGAAGTCAATAAAGTATACTGGTGGAAGCATAATTGTAAAAATGGACAATACTCCTCGGCAAAAGTCCACCGTTCTTTGGAAGTCTCATTGAAAGCTGGTGTTGTTAAGCCAAAGGATATTTCTGATTATGAGATTAAATTACAAGCTTTAGATGGTTTAACGCCAGAAATAATTGATGGATTATAAGTGAGTTTTTTTTACAAAAAAGCGGGGAATGGTATAATTATCCGTTCCCTGCTGCTTCTAGCGCGAAGTATACGTGCCCATGAAATTCCTAGGAGCTTCGCGGTGTTGATTTATCAACGAAATTGACCATTTAGAATCTAAAAAAGTAATTTTTTCGAATTTTAAATCTGTGGTTCGCGGAAATTGGCAATTAAAGCTCGATTTCATATGGCTTTCAATGGGCTATTGTCGCTCCTCACGCAGGAGCGTGGATTGAAACTTTACGTAAATTCCTGTGT
>JBFYZC010000233.1:0-4238 GCA_041309705.1 Bacillota bacterium
GCTTTACAAAGTGGACATTCCTCTGGTTCCCAGGTTTCAATCTCCAAGGTTAATAACGACTCTTTACGTACTCCAAAATTAACTTTTCCAGCGCTCCGATCCACGAGTACCCCTACTCCGGTGACATTCGCACCTTTCTCACGTACCACTTCGATCACTTCTTTGACTGAACCACCAGTAGTGATTACATCTTCAACCACCAGCACATTCTCATCCTCTTCAAGTTGAAACCCACGTCGCAAAGCCATCTTACCTTCTTCACGCTCAGTAAAGAGCGCGCGAATTCCTAAGATCTTCGCGATCTCATACGCCAAGAGAATCCCACCAATTGCAGGGGCGATCACTACATGCAGTTCCTCACCCTTAAAGCGTCGTGCTAAATCTTCGCATAAGCGTTCGGTAAATTTAGGATACTGCAAAACTTGGGCACATTGCATATATTGCCGACTGTGTCTTCCTGAGGTCAAACGAAAATGTCCTTCACGCAACACCTTAGTTTCACGCAAAATCTCTAAAATCTCTTTCTGTTCCAGCAAAAATTTCTACCTCCCACAATATCTTCTATAGTTATCCTTGGGCAATTCCTCTAATTTCTGATAAATTTGCGATTTTTTCTTCGACAAGAAATCTTTCGATTCCTGCAATAACTTTCTCTGGTAGTGACGGATCGCGAAATAATCCGGTTCCAATTGCTACTGCGCTAGCACCTGCCATAATAAACTCAAGAGCATCACTAGCCGAGATAATCCCACCCATTCCTATCAAAGGAAGCTTTACTTTCTGATAAACCTGCCAAACCATTCGTAAAGCAACCGGTTTCACTGCCGGCCCCGAAAGACCGCCAATCTGGTTGGCAAGTATCGGACGGCGCTTTTTGATATCAATTGCCATTCCTTGCAAAGTATTAATCAAACTCAAACAATCAGCACCGGCTGCTTCCACTGCTTGTGCAATTACTGTAACATCTGTAACATTTGGAGATAATTTCACGATTAAGGGTAATTTAGTGACCTTACGAACTTCTCCTGTTACTGCTGCAGCTACTTGGGGATCTGTTCCAAAAGCAATGCCACCTTCTTTAACATTTGGGCAAGAGATATTTAATTCAAAACCTGATACTTCTGGATGCTCGCTTAGCCTTTCCGCGACTGCAGCATACTCAGCAATCGTGCGACCCACAATGTTTACTACTACTGGTACTTGATATTCTCGTAAAAAAGGCAATGCCTCGGTAATAAAATGTTCCACACCTGGATTCTGCAACCCAATTGCATTTAACATTCCTGACGGCGTTTCCGCAATTCGTGGTGGAGGATTACCAGTCCAAGGGACTAAGGCAACCCCTTTGGTAATCACTGCGCCCCACAGATCTGGTTTGATAAACGGTAAGAATTCACGTCCATAACCATAAGTTCCTGACGCAGGCAAGATAGGATTCTTCAATTTTAAATCGGCTAACTCTACTGCAAGTGATGGGCTCATTCCCATAGCACCTCGCTTATTTCGAAAACTGGTCCCTCAACACAAACACGCTGATAACCGGATTTAGTCTTGCAAACACATCCTAAACATGCTCCTACTCCACAAGCCATATGAGCTTCCATGGATAATTGCCCCGGAATATTTGTGGCTAAAGCAATCTGCTGCACTGCTTTCAACATTGGTTGCGGACCACAGGCAACCACAAAATCAAAGGGGGTCTGTTCATGTTCTTTCTGAAACGACTCGGTAACTAAGCCTGCTTTTCCATAACTACCATCATCCGTCATCGGAAAAATTTTGACTTTCAAACGTTCCCAGGCACTTAATTCCAAGAGATCACTTTTAGTTCTGGCACCATAAAACAGATTGAACTCCGTTTTACTTCCTTTACGAATCAATTTCTCTGCCAAACAGTACAAGGGAGGCATCCCTACCCCACCAGCAATCAACGCAACTCGCTTTGCTGTTTCTGGAATCGCAAAACCATTTCCCAATGGTCCTAAAAGTTCAATAATCTCACCGGGGTTACGTTTGGCTAATAGATCAGTACCTTTTCCAACTACTTTAAAGACTAAAGCCAAACTACTACTGGCTGCATCATAACGATAGATACTAATTGGACGCGAGAGCAATGGCTCATTTCCTTCAGTAGTAACTCTAACTTGCACAAACTGACCTGGTTTGGCAGCTTCTGGTATCTCAGCAACTAATAGATTTAAGAGGTGATAACCAGCCCCTAAAAACTTGTTTTCAGTAATTACTGCTTTTACTTGATACATCTCTTTTGCCTCTTATTCATTATCAAATTCTTTGCTCCAGACGAATTGAACTAAATTCTTGCAATGGCAGGGTTAAATTTGGTTCTCTGCCTTCCTCTAAAGCTAATAAAACTTGTAAAAATGCCTTCACTGTATCTAGCGAGGTTAAACAAGGAATATTATGTTCCACTGCGGCACGACGAATCTTAAAGCCATCACGCTCTGGTTCTTTACCCCGCGTGATAGTATTAACCAATAATTGTACCTGCCCATCTTTAATGGCATCCATAATGGTTGGTGATGCTTCACCTAATTTATTCAACTTGGTGACTGCAACACCATTCACCCGGAGGTAGGCTGCAGTACCCATAGTAGCAATAATTTTAAAACCACGCTCCGAAAGGTTCTTCAATAAGGGTAATGCCTCTGCCTTGTCGCGGTCTGCCAAAGTTGCCAAAATCGTTCCACCACGTGGCAGCGAGAATCCTGCGGCAATAAAGGCTTTGTACATCGCACCGGCATAAGTCAGATCAACCCCCATCACCTCACCCGTGGACTTCATTTCCGGTCCAAGTGAGATATCAACCTGGGTCAGCTTGGCAAAGGAGAAAACTGGGGCTTTTACTGCGACTAACTTCGTCTCTGGCCACATTCCTCCTGCAAAACCCTGCTCATGAATGCTTTCTCCCAAAACACAACGGGTTGCTACTTGTACCATCTGAATCCCAGTAATCTTACTCATAAAAGGTACCGTGCGACTAGAACGTGGATTAACTTCGATACAATATACTTCGTCATCCGACATCACAAACTGGATATTAATCAATCCAACAACCTTTAAGGCTCGGGCTAGTTTCAGGGTATATTTTAAAATCTTTTCTTGTTCCGCTACAGTTAGATGCTGCTGTGGATAGACCGCAATCGAATCACCAGAATGAACTCCCGCGCGTTCCAGATGCTCCATAATTCCAGGAATCAGAATATTCTCACCATCAGAGATTGCATCAACCTCACATTCCCGTCCACTGATATATCGATCAATTAAGACTGGATGTTCTGGTGCTGCCTTGACTGCATGCGTCAGATAGTTACGTAATTCCGCTTCATTATAGACAATCTCCATCGCTCGTCCTCCCAAAACATAAGAAGGACGTACCAACGCCGGAAATCCAATTTCTGCTGCGACCAGCAGTGCTTCTTCAAGCGAGACCACTGTTCGTCCCGCTGGTTTAGGAATACCTAGATCAATCAAGAGTTTATCAAACCGCCTGCGATCTTCAGCTAAATCAATTGAATCAACTGAGGTACCCAGAATTTTAACTCCTGCTGCCTCAAGTTTCGCTGCCAGATTAATAGCAGTTTGTCCACCAAATTGAACAATTACTCCTTCAGGCTGCTCTAATTCTAAAATATGCAAGACATCCTCTACTGTAAGTGGCTCAAAATAAAGTCGATCGCCGGTATCAAAGTCCGTACTCACCGTCTCGGGATTATTATTAATAATGATTGCCTCAATTCCGGCTGCTTTTAGAGCAAGTACTGAATGTACACTACAGTAGTCAAATTCAACCCCTTGACCAATTCTGATTGGTCCTGAGCCAATTACTGCAATTTTACGGCGCGTAGTTGGTAATGCTTCATTCTCAGTATCATAACAAGAGTAGAAATAAGGCGTGGCTGCTTCAAACTCCGCCGCACAGGTATCCACCATCTTATAAACCGGACGTAACCCGATTGAAGAGCGATATTCACGAATCTCTTGCTCGGTTGCCCCGGTAAGCTTCGCAATCTCGCGGTCAGCAAAACCAAAATGTTTCGCCTTGGTTAATAGTTCTTGATTATGATATCCCTCGATACGCAATTGATTCTCAATTGCAATTAGTTGCTGTAATTTTTCTAAGAAAAAGAGATCCACTTTGGTACGTTGGTTCAAATCATGAACTGTATAACCGCGACGCAAACATTCTGCTAAAAAGAAAAGTCGTCGGTCATCTGCTG
>JBFYZC010000234.1:0-16601 GCA_041309705.1 Bacillota bacterium
AATGCGGGAATTCCTATTGCAATCTCAAGAATCATTGCCAGACAAGTAAGTCTGGAAAATTATTTTGGGATTAAGCAGGTTTTTCGGGCTTCCTTATGTTTGACGATCTGTCTGGGTTTGATTGCGGCAATTGGAATGGCAATGTTAGCAGAGTATTTAGCTAAATATGTCGTCTCGGATGAAAGAGCAGTCTTTTCAATGTGGGCGTTAGCCCCAGGAATTTTCTTTATGAGTATCATGGCAGGTTTAAGGGGCTATTTTCAAGGCTGGCATGAGATGACCCCGAGTGCACTTTCGCAGGTAGTTGAGCAAGTAGTACGGATTGTAGTTGCCTTGAGTTTGGCGATGTTACTTTTGCCAGATGGGATTGAACATGCCGCAGGAGGAGCGGCCTTTGGAGCAACCGCAGGAGGAGCAGCTGGCTTAGTTTATTTAATTTTTTGTTATTTAAAGAAATTTAAAAAATTTAAGATTAGTAGTGATAATCAGCAGCAAGAGCAGTTAAAATTTTATGAAGTGATTCGAAGTTTAATCAGATATGCTTTGCCGATTTCAATAGCGACAATTTTAATGCCACTATTACAAGCATTAGATTCAATTATTGTTCCTGCAGGATTACAGAAGATTGGTTATACTATTAGTCAGGCAACCGGAATGTTAGGAATACTCGGAAATTCCTGGGCGGTTATCTATCTGCCATTAATTGTGACGACGGCACTTTCTTCAAATATGGTGCCTGTCTTAGCAGGATTTAGGCAGCAGAACTCGAAGCAGATTGCCTTACGAATCAACGAGGGATATCGGCTGGCGGCAATTTATTTAACTCCAGTCGTAATAGTAGTTTTCTTTGGAGCAGAATCAATCTATCAGATTATTTATAGTACAAAAGAGGTTGAGATTTTAGCTTGGTTTGCACCAGCAATTCTGTTTTTGGGGCTACAACAGGTGGCAGCGGGAATCTTGCAAGGACTCGGACATCCTAATCAACCATTATTTAATTTTTTAGCTGGAGCATTAACTAAAATAGCCATCACGATAATTGCAATTGGCTTACCTGGTTTAAATCTGGCAGGTGCAGCCTTGGGGACGATTTGCGGAGCAGGATTAACCGCAATGCTTAATTTTTATGCAGTACGACGGTTATTGCCAGTGCAATTTCCTGTTAAATTAAATCTGTTAATTGCAGCCTTAGGGATGAGCTTTTGTAGCTGGTACTTACAGCGTTTAATTAATCTGCCTTATTACTTTGAATTTATACTGGTAAGTGGTTTGAGTTGTTTCGTTTATTTAGGGATCTTATGGCTTACGGGAGGAATCACGAGGCAAGATCTCGAACTGCTCAAACAACTAAAGAATGGCAATAAAGGAGAGAGTTTAGCATGAAAGTTGGCGCAAGTTTAACGAATTTGGTGGAGGTTATGGAACAGTTGCGTGGTGAGAATGGATGTCCCTGGGATCGGGAGCAGACTCATCAATCATTGAAACCATATGCGGTTGAAGAGACCTATGAAGTGCTGGAAGCGATTGATTCTGGCAGAATGGACAAGCTAAAGGAAGAATTGGGTGATCTGCTGTTACAGGTGGTTTTTCATGCTCAAGTAGCCTCTGAAAAGCAGCAGTTTAATATGGATGATGTAATTGCTGAGATTGTTAATAAATTAATTCGTCGACATCCACATGTTTTTGCGGATACTAAGGTAGAGAATGTCGCTGGTGTTTTGGAGAATTGGGAGCAGATTAAGAAGACTGAGATGCCAGGGGAGCGCGATTCTGCCCTAGACGGAGTACCCAAAGATTTACCTGGGTTAATGAAAGCTGCTAAATTACAGTCAAAGGCAGCCAAAGTTGGCTTCGATTGGGGTGATCTAGAAGGACCTTTGGCAAAAGTCAAGGAAGAGTTTGGGGAGTTTGAAGAAGTTTTGCGGAGTAAACAGTCTCCAGTGCAAGGTAGTCCTGAATGGGAGCATCTGGAGGAGGAATTTGGCGATATTTTATTTGCTTTGGTCAATGTGGGACGGTTTTTAAAAATTAATTCTGAACTAGCGTTGTTAAAGACTAATGCGAAGTTTGAAAAGAGATTTCGCTTTATGGAGCAAGAAGCAGCTAAATCAGGTAAAGAGTTACGTCAGATGACTTTAGCAGAGATGGACGAACTCTGGGAACAGGCAAAAGGGAAATAATTATTCTTGCTTAAGGGGCGAATTAAGTGTTCGATCCATTGAAATTTGAACCAATCTATCAAGATTATCTCTGGGGTGGACGTAATTTAGCTGAATTTGGTAAAGTACTTCCTCCTGGAAAGGTTGCTGAAAGTTGGGAGCTCTCTTGTCATCTCAAGGGAGTAAGTGTGATTGCTAATGGTGTTTGGGCAGGTACTTCTTTGACGGACTTAATGGCGGAATATCCAAAGGAGCTGCTGGGGAGTGAGCTTTATTCTTTAAATATAAATAAATTCCCCTTGATGGTAAAGTTGATCGATGCCAACGATCAGCTCTCAGTACAGGTACACCCAGATGATCAATATGCCTTACAGCATGAAAAAGGAGAAATGGGCAAAAATGAGATGTGGTATATCTTGGCTGCCAAACCAGGGGCAAAATTGGTTTATGGACTACGCTCGGAAGTAACCAAAGAATTATTACTTGAGGCAATTAACCAAGGAAAAGTAGAAGAGTGTTTGAATTATGTGCCCGTTGCTTCTGGTGATGTCTTTGAGATTCCAGCTGGTTTAGTACATGCAATTGGGGCAGGAATTGTTTTAGCAGAGATCCAGCAAAACTCCAATTTAACCTATCGGCTGTATGATTATCAGCGTCGCGACCAAAATGGTAAGTTGCGGGAGTTACATCTTGAAAAAGCTTTATCGGTAATTGATTTTGGGCTTCCAAAGTTTAAAAAAATCGAGTATCCCGAAGAACAGTTAACTTCTGCTCTTACGCGTAAAGTACTGGTAAGGAATTCGTATTTTGTAGTTGAACTTAATCAGGTTCAAGGAGAAATTAGCGAACATACTGATGGAAGTCGGTTTTTGATTTATGTGATTACGGCTGGTTCAGGTAAAATTTTGTCACCTGGACAGATAACCGAGGTTAAACAAGGAGATACGCTGCTGCTACCAGCAGCACTTGGAGAGTATTGCTGCCAAGGGAATTTTGAAGCTTTGAAGGTTTATCAACCATAAAAGTAAAAAATAAGCATTTTATACCATTATACCCAAGGAAAGGTGTGTTCCAAAGTGTCAAAAATTAGAGTTCATTTTGGCTTGAGCTTATTATTAATTCTGATTATAAGTAGTTTTTTGCCAGTTTTCGCTGCTGAAAAATTATTAAAGGTTCACTTTATTGATGTCGGACAGGCAGATTGTATCTTGGCTCAGTTTCCTAACGGAAATAATCTGTTAATCGATGCTGGAAATCGTGAAGATGCTCCGTTAATAATAGATTATCTTACTAAGCAGAAGATAAAAAAGATTGATGTGTTAGTAGCAACACATCCGCATGAAGATCATATTGGTGGAATGGCAGCAGTAGTTGAAAATTTTGAAATCGGAAAGCTTTATATGCCAAAAGTAGCGAATACCACAGCCACCTTTAAACGACTATTATTAGCAATTAAAGCAAGAAATTTAAAAGTCAATACTGCCCAAGCAGGGGTGAAGTTAGCACTAGAGAGCAAAATTGAATGTCAGATGTTAGCCCCAAATAGCGCTAAGTATGAAGAGTTAAATGATTATAGTCCAGTAATTAAAATAGTTTACCAGAAGAATTCTCTTCTTTTTACTGGGGATGCAACACGTGAATCTGAAAAAGAAATGCTTAAACTGGGAGTGAATCTGAAGGCAGATCTTTTAAAAATTGGGCATCATGGCAGTAATACTTCAACTACGGAGAACTTTTTGTCAGCAGTAGCGCCAGAGTATGCCGTAATCTCCGTTGGTAAGAAGAATGACTATAATCATCCGGGACGCTATACGATGAAACGACTGCAAAAAGCGGGAATTAAAATATATCGTACCGATCAACAGGGAACAATTATTGCGACGAGTAATGGCAAGACACTTAAAATAACTACTCAAAATTAATTCTAGTTTTAAAAAAAGAGATCTCGGTAAAGCAGGGGATCTCTTTTTTTATAAAAAATTTTAGTAAAAAATTGGATTACATTCATTTCTAAGCTGTAATTATTATAAACTAAATAAATTTGGAAATTTAACCCTTTAAATAGTTGTTGAAAAAACTAAAAATATTGTGTAAAATATAACTAGGAAGACTACTACAAAATAAAAGAGACTATCCTCATTAACTTCAAATTTCCCTCTACCACCCAATTATATATTTTTCGGCAAAGATCTTTCGTTATATCGAGTGAAAATATCCAACGTACTAGGGATTTTTTGCGAAGATAAAATGAATTAGATCTTTTAGAAAATATATATTTACTGCGAGATAAAAAATCCTCATTAAGAAACTTTATTCAACCTCCAATTTTGGTTTTTCAAAAATAGCTGTTTTAAAAATCTCCAAGTATCCTCGAGTAACCCATGGACAAATCTCTTTAACAACTCCTCTCTTTAATTTTTTCCTTTTTAAGCTTATTTTTATTATTTTTGTAAGTCTTGAGCTATATAGTTTCCAATAAAGATCTTGTATTTTATCGTAGATAAAATACATTAGATCTTTTGGAAATTATATAAACAGAAAGAAGGAGGTGAATTTGTCTGATTGGAGAATTTTTAAAACTTTTTTACAAGGAGGGTTAATCATGTTTAAGCTTAAAAGAGATAGTGAGTTGTATTTTAAGTTGAGTATTAAAACGCTTGCTGTTTTTGGCTTGGTTTTGCTACTTGCTTTTGTATTTGGTTTTACTTTGTTTAATAAAACTACCACGGCAGATAGTGTAAAACACTGTGAATCATGTAATCAAAATAAAATTGCTCAGCCAAATTTTATTCCCAAAGAACCAGAGATTACGCAGACGGAATTGGAGAAGATGCGAGCCGAGATTTATCAACAAAAATATCATTTTACAATTGGTTTGAATGCTACAGAATATCATCGTTATGGATTGAATCCAAAATATAAAAATGAAACTAATCCAACAACAGGCAAAATATCGATTATTAAAGATTTGCCAGCACAGTTTGATTGGCGAGAATTAAATGGAGTGACTCCGATTCGTAATCAAGGTAATTGTGGTAGCTGCTGGGCTTTTGCTACAGCAGGAATCATGGAAAGTGCGATTATGATTGAAGATCAACTTAATATAGATCTTTCCGAACAATACTTGGTTTCTTGTAATACTAAAGGATGGGGTTGCAATGGTGGTTGGTGGGCACATGACTATCATCAAAATCCAGGTGCAGTACTTGAAAGTTGTTTTCCATATCAAGCAATAGATGCTATATGTAAGAGTGATTGTCCCTATCCATATAAGATTATTAACTGGGGTTATGTAGATCCAGACAATGACATTCCTTCAGTTGAAGCATTAAAAACAGCATTATATCAATATGGACCTTTAGCGGTAGCCGTAGCAGTTGATAGTTATTTTCAAGCATATACAGGCGGAATCTTTGATCGAAGTTATAATAGTTCCGTTAACCATGGAGTAGTTTTAGTTGGATGGAATGATGCTGAACAGTATTGGATTATAAAAAACTCCTGGGGAATTAGCTGGGGTGAATCAGGTTATATGAGAATCGGTTACAATGTTAGTAAAATTGGATATGGAGCTTCATATGTAATCTATAAGGGTATTCTTCCTCAGCCGACTCCTAGCATCAACCCATCCACAGCTCCAACCCCAACACTTACTCCATATCCAACTTCATCAGTTATTCCATCTCCCAGTCCGAGTTTAAACCCAACCCCAACCCCAAGCTCAAATCCAACTCCATCGGTAAATCCAACTCCAAATCCAGCCAATAACCTAGCACTTAATAAACCAGTCACGGCATCAAGTTATTATAGTGATCGATTACCTCAATATGCTGTTGATGGCGATCTTAATACAAGCTGGACTAGCTCTGCGTCACGTGAGCAATCTTTAGTGATTGATCTGCAAGCGCATTATTTATTTAACAAGGTACGAATTAATTGGAGCAATACTAATTATCCACTTAAATATGATGTTTCATGGTGGGATGGGGAAAAATGGGTTCTGGTAGCCACGATAAATGGTGATGGTGATTGGGATTTAATTAATCTTAATAATTTAAATACCCGTTATCTTCAGATTAAATGTTATCAACGAAACAGATTCTATTATGTCATGTATGAGTGTGAAGTTTATGTCAATTAAGAAATGAGGTGTTGATGAATGACAAATTAAGATTAGTCCTAGTTAACTTAGTAAATTCAAAAAATTTTTAAGGAGGGGTAGTCATGTTTGTTGGTAAAAAGAGCAATCGAATTAATTTAAGAGGTCTTTTGACCGGTGGACTTCTCTTGGTGTTGTTAGTTTTATTGGTGATTATCTTCAATAAGACAACTACGGCGAACAATTTAGCTGGATGTGAGTCGTGTGAAAAAAGTGCACAAAGTAATCTGAATTTAGTACCCAAAGAACCTGAGATTTCAAATGCTGAACTGGAAAAGATGCAAGCAGAGATTTATAACAATAAGTACACCTTTACAGTCTCTCAAAATGCAAATGAATTTCATTTGTGTGGGATGAATCCTAATTTATTAGAAGCTTCGCCTACTGCGCCAATGATTACTGAATTAAAAGCACTACCCTCAAAATGGGATTGGCGTGAGCAAAATGGAGTAACTCCGGTACGTAATCAAGGGAATTGTGGCAGTTGCTGGGCATTTGCGGCAGTCGGTGTGATGGAAAGTGCAATTAAGATTAAGGATGGAGTCAGTACAGATCTTTCGGAACAGTATCTAGTATCATGTAACAGTGATGGTTGGGGTTGTAATGGTGGTTGGTGGGCTCATAAATATCATGTAACTCCAGGCGCAGTGCTTGAAAGTTGTTTTCCATATCAAGCAGCTGATGTAGCATGTAAGAGTAGTTGTGATCATCCTTACAAATTGGATAAATGGGGATATGTTGGCAATTCAAGCAGTATTCCATCAGTGGAGGCACTTAAAACGGCAATTTATCAATATGGTCCGATTAGCGTGACCGTGGCAGTTGATAGCTATTTTTCAGCTTATAGTGGTGGAGTTTTTAATCGTAACTACACAGGTTCGATTAATCATGCAGTAATTTTGGTTGGTTGGGATGATAGTCAACAATGTTGGATTATGAGAAATTCTTGGGGTGCTAGCTGGGGTGAATCTGGGTACATGAGAATTGGTTATAACATTAGCAAGATTGGTTACGGTGCAACCTATGTAGTTTACAAAGGTGGCATTCCTACCCCAACTCCAACAATTAACCCTTCTCCAACTCCTACTATTCAACCCTCGCCAATACCTAGCCCCAGTCCAAATGGAAATAATCTTGCCTTAAATAAAACAGTAACCGTCTCTTCGTATTATCAAAGTTATTATCCTAAATATGCAGTTGATGGAGACCTTGACTCACGTTGGGCAAGTGTGGCTTCGAACCAACAATGGTTGAATGTTAATTTGGGAGCAAATTATCAGCTTAATTCGCTTCGAATTAAGTGGAGTAAGACTAATTATCCTAAAAAATATCGACTTTCTTGGAATAATGGTTCTAAGGAAATAACAAGTGATGGCGACTGGGATCAAATAGCTCTTTCAAATGTTGTTACTAATTGGATTAAAGTAGACTGTCTTACAGCTAATTCCAGTTATTATGTAGTATATGAATACGAGGTATATGGGAAATAAAAATTGCTTTAGGATAGGATTTAGAGATAGGAATCTCCTTTTAGGAGGTTCCTTTTTGTGAATACAATATACATAGAAAATATTGTTGATAATAAACTTAAAATTCTGTAAAATAGTAATTAACTTAAAATAAAGTTTATGCTGATCTTACTATTAAGGAGGGCTGGTAGTTAAATTACTAAATTAATAAAACTAATGGGAGGATGAATCAAATGAATTGGGAAAATAATCAAAGACTATTGCGATCTGTGCTAGTATTGGGGTTAATTTTAATTTTGGTAGTTACTGGTGGTTTTATATTTTTTAATCAAGCAACCAACGCTAATAATCTTGCTACTTGTGAATCATGTAATAAAACAGCTGTTAGTAATCTTGAATTAGTACCTAAACAAGCGGAGCTTTCTCTTGCTGAATTAGAGCAGATGCGAATGGAGATCTATCAGAATAACTATACATTTACAGTTGCACAAAATGCAACTGAGTATCATCTCTATGGATTCAATCCGGATTTATTAAAGCAAACCTCGGTAAGTGCCCCACGAATTAGCAGTGTAGCTGAGAATCTACCTGAGAAATTTGATTGGCGTGAAAAAAATGGAGTTACGCCAGTTAAAAACCAAGGAAATTGTGGTAGTTGTTGGGCTTTTGGTACCGTAGGAATTTTTGAAAGTGCTATCTTAATAAATGAAGGGAAGACAGTGGATCTATCTGAACAATATTTAGTTTCTTGCAATACCGATAAGTGGGGATGCAAAGGTGGTTGGTGGGCACATAACTATCATCAAAAACCAGGTGCTGTCTTGGAGGAATGTTTCCCATATCAAGCAGCAGATGTAGCTTGTAAGAGTGATTGTGCACACCCATATCAGATCAGCAAATGGGGCTATGTAGACCGTGAGGATAGTGTTCCATCAGTGGAGGCAATTAAAACTGCTATTTATAAATATGGTCCAATAGGAGTGGCAGTAGCAGCAGATAATTACTTCCAATCTTATAGTGGAGGAGTTTTTAATCGTAATTATACTGGACAAGTAAACCACGCGGTGATTCTGGTTGGCTGGGATGATGCTCAAAAATGTTGGATTATGAAGAATTCTTGGGGTACTAGCTGGGGTGAGTCTGGCTATATGAGAATTGGCTACAATATTAGTAAGATTGGTTATGCAGCAAGCTATGTAGTTTATGAAAGTGGAAATCCATCACCAAGTCCTAGTTTAAATCCAAGTCCTAGTTTAAATCCAAGTCCTAGTTTGGAACCAAGCCCAATTCCAAGTATTGAACCATCTCCTGCTTCAAAAAATATTGCGTTGAATAAACCTGTCTCAGCGTCAGAGTATTATTCAGATTATTTACCTAAATATAGTGTTGATGGAGATTTGGATTCACGTTGGGCATGTGTTGCCTCGAAAGATCAATGGCTTAAGATTGACTTGCAAAATAAATATAAAGTAAAATCTTTACGGATTAAATGGAGTACTAGCAATAACTATCCACGCAAGTATAATATTTCTTGGTGGAATGGTGCAGAATGGGTTGTTGAGAAAAAAGTTGATGGTGATGGTGATTGGGATGAGATAAAATTTTCAAAGTCAATTGAGACTCAATATCTCAGAATTGATTGTAGTAAAGCCTCGATTTTAGACTTATTTAAACAGTATTATTTAGTATATGAATGTGAGGTCTACGAAGAGTAAATTATTTAGAGAGATCGGTGTTTTTAAGGAGTTTCCTGTAATCACAGGGGGCTCTTTTTGTTTGTATTTAATAAAAATGTTAATGCATATATATATGTCAAACTGTGAAAGTGAAACATTTTTTTGCTTAATAAAGAAGAAAAAGATGATTGTAAATTATAACAAAGTGAGGTTATGTATGATGAAGAGTCTTGTTTGGTCAGAAGAGGAATTGCTGCCTAAGATTATTCCTGAAATGTGTGTGGCAGATTTTTGGAAAAAGGATACAGTTGATGAGATTAAGTCACCACTCTTTGATTGGAAAATGCCAACTCAGGCGTTTAGAGATTATTATCAAATGGTAAAAACACAATTTCAGAAAGGATTTTGGGATACCAAACATAATCAATTACAGTTTGATCATTATCAAGAAATATGGGATTTATTAGAGCGATTGGCAAAACATGAACTTGAAATAATTGCCTATGGTTTAGTTTTAGAACGCACTGATTTGAAATTATTACCACAAATTGAGCCATTCTTTAATGAACCCAAAATATCTGATCTCGATCGTAATCAATTTAGTGGTTTGGAATTGGGCGATGAGTGTTTGATTTTTGCAATGATTGATCACTGGTATGGGGTGATCACCAAACGAGGAGTAGGATGGGTACTATCTCAAATGGTAGGAATCGGAGAAAAAACAGAGGTCGCTGAGTTTGTTAATGCTCAAACAAGAATCACCTTAATTGAGCCCGAAGTTTATTTGCAGACAGCGCGAGAAAAATTTTTAGCTAGCATGGGTTGTAGTTTTCCTCAAGTGGCACATCAGACTAATCAGGTTTGGGTTCCGGTAGTTAATCAACAAGGTAAATTAATTTTTGAAGCAGCAAAAATAGTTAACGGAATGACAGGAGGACTGGCACCAACCAGTGAAAATATTTTACAGCAAGCTTTTAAATATTTAGGAACCCCATATGCCTGGGGGGATCGTGATTGCGTTGGAGTAGGAATTGATTGTTCTAGATTAGTGCAGAATATTTTATTATCTCTGAGAGTGAATACACCAAGATATTCCCAAGAACAACTTTTGACGGGAGTAAGCCGTTTTAGTTTTGCAGAGTACAATTGTAAAGAAATTATAAATAAATTGCAGAAAATTTCTCCGGGTAGCTTGCTTTTTACTAAAAGTCATGTCATGATATATTTAGGGTTTTATCAAGATCAACCATACATCATTCATGCGCTATATAGTTTTCATAAATTAACGCCTTTAGGTGAAGTTGAATATAAAGTTAAGCGAGTGATCGTCTCAGATCTACAATTAGGGCAAAATACAACTAATGATTCATTATTAGCGCGACTTACAGGTGCGGTTGAAATATGTTGAGGTGAATTTGTGAAACAGATAATTGTAACTGCTGCAGTAATTATTAACGCAGGAAAAATACTATTAGCACAACGTCCCACTAACAGTAATTGGGGTGGTAAATGGGAGTTTCCAGGTGGAAAATTAGAATTTGGTGAAGAACCACGTAAAGGATTAGAGCGAGAATTATTTGAAGAATTAGGGATTAATTCCCGAGCAACTTCAATTCTTGAGGTAGTGACTGAGATTACTACTGAAAAACAATTAATCTTGCTTTATTTTTTATGTCAAATTATCAGTGGTGAACCAGCTCCATTGGCATCACCACAACTAGGATGGTTTGAACCAAATCAGGTGGATCTGTTGTCTAAACCACCAGCTGATGAGGAATTTTGGCAGAAATATTCGTTAACGATTAAAGAGGAGTTAAAATTATGATTCCTTTGCGTGACCAGATTCCCAGTCGGCGCTTGCCAATTATGACATTAATTCTAATTCTCATCAATCTAGGAATATATTTTTATCAACTAGATTTATCAACGCAGGAATATCAAACTTTAATCCAAAATTACGCTTTTATTCCTTTAAAATTTAATCTGTTGGTACCAGGGAGACAATGGTATCCGCTAATCAGCCATCTGTTTTTACATGCTAATTTTTGGCATTTACTAGGTAATATCTGGGCTTTATGGATTTTTGGGGATAACGTTGAAGACCGTATGGGGGCATTTCGGTTTCTACTTTTTTACTTAATGATGGGAATAATTGGAGCAATAGTGCACTTCTGGTTAAATTATGGTTCGGAGATCCCTACTTTGGGAGCTTCGGGCGCGGTTGCCGGAGTGATGGGGGCATACTTTATTATGTATCCGTCTTCAAGAATTTTAACTTTAGTACCATTATTTGGTTTAGTACCACTATTTATTAAGATTCCGGCGATAATCTATTTGGGAGTATGGTTTTTAATGCAAATATCCGGAATAGCTTATGATACAGGAGAGATTTCTAATATTGCCTGGGGAGCTCATGTTGGGGGATTTATTGCTGGAGTATGTTTGCATCAACTTTTTTGTCTCCGAAAAATTTTTAATCGTTACCATCGCTTGTAAAAATTATTTATTATATATATTTTCCGAAAGATCTATTTCATTTTATCTTCGTAAAAAATCCCTAGTACGCTGGATATTTTCACTCGGTAAAATGAAAGATCTTTACCGTAAAATATATAACTCAAACTTAATGTCGTGAAAAGATTTATTTAAACTGCTTTGCTAAGGCTATTAAGTATTATGAAAAAATGCCGATGCTTATAGCAAGGGGGAACTTTGTTCAAATGAAATTAAACACCCGATGTTATTTATATTTTGGCTCTGTCGGTCTAGCAATGATCTTGGAGTTATTGATCATTAATTACTATGTACAGGTGACCGGCACTTTTAATACAGGACTAATGATTATTTTAGGCTTGTTAGGGTTGGTTTTTGTTTTTTTATCTAATTTTTTTGTTAAGAAAACTATCAACCGAATTATTGAAATGAATGACTATTTAAAAAATCAAGATTGTTCATTAAGAATTGATAATAGTTATGATGAGCTTTCCGAATTACGCCAATCTTTAATCGAGATGCAGCGACATTCAGAAGAGGCACGGCTTGAAATTGAAGCTAATTATCGTCGCTTGCAGCTTTCGAATATGAACTTGGAAGAGAAATATGCTCAATCATATACTTTACAGTTAATTCAAGAAGAGATTAGTCGCGAGTTGGATACTGGACAATTACTCGTGAAAGCTGCGGATATCATTATTGGAGTTTTTGGATGTAAACGTTGTACCATCTATATGGTGGATGAGGAGCATAGTTGCTTGTTAGCCCGGGCGAACTCTGGTTTTGCGGTAAAGAATAAGCTGCAAAGTATTTCGTTGGAAGCGACGAGTATTATTGCGAGAAGTTGTGTTAATCGTAAAGTATATACTGAAAGTGATGCTGATTCTGAAGAAAAAGCTCTCTTTTACCAAGAGAATGTTCGTAGTGTTTTGACATTGCCTTTGATGGGGCGAAGTGATTGTTTGGGAACAATGGTAATCGAACATGAGCAGGTTAATGGAATAAGTAAGGAATTAATTGATTTTGCACGGTTAATCGCTCAAGAGCTAAGTCTTTCGGCTGAGAATGCTTATTTGTATGAGAAGATGCGACATATGGCAATTCATGATGCCTTGACTGGTGTTTATAATCGAATGTATTTGATGGATTATATGGCACAGGTTTTTGGAAAACGTCCAACCACAGTTTCGGTATTGTTAATGGATCTCGACCATTTCAAGCAGATTAATGATAAATATGGGCATTTAACCGGAGATTTAGTATTAAAGACTTTTACGGTAATTGTGAAAAAGCTTTTGCCAGAAGGAATTTTGGCACGTTATGGTGGCGAGGAGTTTGTGATTGTGCTTCCGGAGTATTCACAAGATAAGGCATTTGAATTGGCTGAGGTAATTCGGCAGGAGATTGGCAGTTATCCCTTTAAAACAGTTGACGGTTTAACAATTACGGTGACGATGAGTGCGGGACTCGCCAATTATCCTTTAGTCTCAGATCATTATGAAGGATTACTGCAACTAGCAGATGAAGCACTCTATGCGGCGAAGAAATCGGGGCGCAATCGGGTTTGGATCTGTATCGCGCCTACCAAAGGTGAGTTATTAGCCAAAGGCGTGGTTGGCTAATAAAGATAATTTTTAGTTTGGAGTATTATAACAAGCGAGGCTGCGTAATCTGCAGCCTCGCTTGTTAATATAACGGTTAATTCTTTTTCAAAGTAGTGATATACCAAGTAGAGCCTTCTGGAGTTACCGCTACTGTATCGGTGTGATGCTCGCCACCATAATTTCCCGGATAGTACCAAACATTATTTAAGGTCAGTTTATCATTTTGATAGGCGACAATTGGCAGATATTCATTCTCATTGCTTTTGGTGATATACCACTCCGAGCCAGTTGCCGTTACACAGACTAGATCGCCTCTATTATCACCACTAAAATTTGACCAAGGGAAATAGAGTACTTTTCCTAAGGATAAATCACCTCTAAAATATGCATCAATATGTTGATACTCGTCTTGTTTACCAGCAGAGATGTACCAAGTAGAACCTGAAGTATCAGTAATAATTAGATCTTGTCGAGTATCCCCGGCAAAATTGCCCACAGTGAACTTAACTTTATTTAAGACTAAATCTGAACGGAAATATTTAGAAACTGGGAGATAATTTTCAAGGCTGCCAGTTGACAAGTACCATTCTGAACCTTTCACGGTTGTAAGGATAAAATCACTTTTTATATCCCCAGCAAAATTTGCAATCGTGTAAAGTACTTTGCCTAAAATTAGATCTTCTCTAGTATAGACTAATCTTGGGAAATAAGAGCTGACATCTCCTTCCGAGTAATACCAGAAGGAACCGTTGGGAGTAACGGCGAGCAGATCTGTTTTGGTATCTCCATTGAAATTTCCTAAGTAATAAGAGATTTTCCCCAAGACTAAATTGCTGTCGGAGTAAATAATCTCAGGTTTATATTTGAAGCCATCCGCTTTTGAAAGATACCAGTCAGAACCCAAGTTGGTAATTACAATTAGATCACTCTTTCCGTCACCGTTAAAGTCTCCGGCGACAAATTTTACTTTTCCAAGGGTTAAATCAGAGCGATAGTAGTCACATTGCGGATTATAATCATTATTTAATCCAGTTGAGATCCACCAATATGAGCCAGTACTGGTAGTTACTACGAGATCGGTGCGACCATCACCATTGAAATCTCCAGGAGTATATAATGTTCCTAAAGGTAAATCTTTTTGGGAATATGCTTTAACTGGATCATACGAATAAGGGTTTTCTTTCTCTGGCTCATCTACTACCATTGAACTAACCAAAGGGTTGATTGGCAGAGCGGAAGGATTGAGAGCGTCTTCTACATTTATAAGCTGTTCATAATCGTAGAAACAGTCATCCGCGATAGTGACTTGCCCGAAACTGAAGAAGAGTAGTAAAAATAGAGAAACCATAGTCAACCAGTACTTTCTTGGTTTTGCCATTCTTAAAAAATCCTCCTTATAAAATGATTTGGACTACAAGGAATCTATTATTGATCTTCTAAAAATATTCATTAGACTTTTAAAAAAATTCTGATATAATTATCTGTAAAGATGCTATATCTTTTCCGATAAAGATCTTTCGGAAAAGATATACGCTTGCTTTGCAATGGATAAGTTTATGGCAAGATATCTGTGTTAGTATTGCTTTTGTTGAAGAAAGATTGAATTTAAAATTTAGTACTTGTAAATATTATAATATTGTAATATAATAATAAAAAAATAGTGGAGGTTGCAGTGAAGAAGTCGTTTAATCTACAAGAGATGGATGAGAAGGCAGAGTTATTAAAGACACTGGCACACCCAATCAGACTTTGTATTATTAAAGGTCTAATTGAGAGTGGAGAATGCAATGTACAGAAGATGCAGTTTTGCTTGAATATTCCGCAGTCTACGGTCTCGCAGCATCTCGCTAAACTAAGGGTGGCGGGAATTGTGAAACCACATCGGATTGGGACAGAAGTCTTTTATGAAGTTGAGCATGAACTGGTACGTAATTTAATTAAAGTACTATTTAAGGAAAGTTGAGCTGCTAAATTTTATTTTGAAAGGTCACAAAGTGAAATAATGGACTACAAGATACTTTATGGATTTACCTTAATGTTAGTGATAATTTCAGCTTTTAGAGATCGGGCGAAAACTCGACTGGCTTTGAAAAAAGCCTGGCAATCATTTGAAAAGATCCTACCAGAACTTTTGGGCATTTTAATTTTAATGAGTTTAGTCTTGGCATTTTTAGAACCAGAGCTAATCTCAAAAATGCTTGGTAAAGACTCAGGTTGGTGGGGAGTATTGATTGCCACTGGCGTAGGAGCAATTGCGATGATCCCTGGTTTTGTAGCGTTTCCGATTGTGGCAATGTTACTCCAGAAAGGTGCAGGGTATGCGCAGATGGCGGCTTTTTTATCTTCATTAATGATGGTAGGAATAATTACCTTGCCTTTAGAAGTGAAGTATTTTGGTAAAAAGACAACTTTATTAAGGAACATTACTGCGTTTATGTTTGCTTTGATGATTGCCTGGGTAATGGGAAGGATAATTTAAATGAAGGAATTTTTAAAAAGGTATCGATTGTTTATTTTCTCACTATTAATATTTCTTATAATTTATCTAGTTAATCACTCGGTTGGAGCAAAAGCCATTGCGACTGCGAGTTTTAGTTTGAAAGAGATGTTTCTGGTAATTCCACCAATCTTTATCTTGTTAGGATTACTTGATGTCTGGATTTCAAAACAGGTGATGACAGCCTATATGGGTGAAGGTTCTGGTTTTAAAGGAGTTTTATTAGCAATTTTAATCGGTGCAATAGCAGCCGGACCACTTTATGCATCGTTTCCGGTAGCGGCAGTCTTGATGAGTAAAGGGGTTAAATTTTCTAATGTGCTGATTTTTGTAGGAGCTTGGTCGACGACGAAGATTCCGATGTTAATTTTTGAGATGTCTGCTTTGGGAGTGAAGTTTACTCTGGTCAGGCTGGTATTAGGTATTTGTAGCATAATTGTGATTGCTTATCTGATTGATTTTCTGGTTGGTACAGTAGAAAAGGTAGAAATATACCAAAATGTTGCAAGCTAAGCTGAAATTTAATTATAAGGAGTGAGAATTT
>JBFYZC010000235.1:0-2494 GCA_041309705.1 Bacillota bacterium
TTAAAATACACGTTGACATATTTAATATATCGTGTTAATATTTTAATGTAAACAATCAAGTTCATTGATGAGAGGTGAATCAAACTGCACTACAAAACACCGGGTGCCTGTCCCATCTGTCAGCATAAGCTAACTGTCACTAAACTAAGCTGTAAACATTGTCAGACTAAACTTGAGGGTGACTTTCAGACCTGCAAATTCTGTCAACTCTCAACCGAGCATCGTGAATTTATTGAAGTTTTTATTAAATGTCGTGGCAATATTCGTGATGTCGAAAAAGAATTAGGAATCTCCTATCCCACGGTACGCAGTCGTCTTGATAGCCTCATCGAGGCACTTGGCTATAATAGCATCAAGAAACCACTTCCACCAGAAAACCACTCCCAACAAGTGATTTTAGCTGCTTTAGAGCGCGGCGAGCTTACTCCCGATGAAGCAGCTGAGAAATTAAGAAATTTGGAATAAAAAACCGAAAGGGGTTCTTTAAAATGAGTGAAGAAAAATTACGTGTTCTCCAAATGTTGAAAGATGGTAAATTAAATCCCACCTCTGCACTGGATCTGCTGAATGCCCTTGACGAGAAAGAACCCAAAGCACCAGAGGCACAACTCTCAACTCTCGGAAAAAATGAAAGATTCCTCCGCGTCAAAGTCGATTCAGAAGAAAGTAAGGTCAATGTGAATATTCCGCTCAATTTAGTTAAAATCGCCACTAAATTTGCTGGTTTCGGAATGAGTTTTATTCCCGAATCTGCTCAGACAGAAATGGCGCAGAAAGGCATTGATCTTAGCAAGATTGATTTTGAAGAGTTACTCACTCTGATTGATCAAGGTCTGACACAGGGTAAACTGGTGGATATTGATGTTAATGACCAAAAATCCGGACCCACCAAGGTTGAGATCTATGTCGACTAAGCCAAAACATCATAGTTTTTTTCTTCTGGTTCGAGTTCGAAGTCTCAAGGCAAATTTTTGTTTTCCTATCCCACTCTACTTAATCTCGCTAACGCTTGAACTAATCGCTGATTTTTTGTGGGTAATCGAACGTCTCTGTCCCAGTTGTATCGACCGTAATTTCTCACGTCATCACAAGGCAGCAAAGATAAAACCTTCACAAATATTAAAAATGCTCCAAGCACTAATCTACGAGTTACGTCATTACGGGAGATGGCGCATGGTCGAAGTCAAGGTTCCCAAAGAAAACACTCAGGTTTACCTTGATTTCTTTTAGGAGGTATCATTTTGTCAAAATTAATCTTAAAGATTGTCATTTCAAGCATTACTTTTTACCTGATCGCGAGATTTTTCCCCAATCTCATCTTGCTACAAAATCCGGAAAATGCTTTTTGGGCAGGACTAATCTTAAGTCTCGTCAATCTACTCATCAAACCTTTGCTTTTCTTACTCACCCTCCCGATCAGCATTATTACGCTGGGCTTATTCACTCTGGTCTTAGACACCTGGATGATTCTCCTGACTGCGAAAATCCTCCCCGGAATGAGTATTGCCAGTTTCGGGGCTGCCTTCATCTGTGCTCTAGTAATTACTGCGCTCAACGTACTACTAAAACCAAAAGAAGATTATAGATAAAACAATTGACCGTCACTCATCTCGAGAGCTTAATACCTATTTCTCTTTGAAATTTTACAAGACTATGCTTCCCTGAGAAATACAGTATTCAGCTCCTTTTTATTTACAAGTTCTTCCCCAAAAATCTTCTTAATTAAAGATTCACACAAAAATGCCGATACTCTTAATGTTCAACTTATTAATACCAAAGGAGTGTATAGGCATTGACTTCTTTTTTTAACAATCTAAAAATAAGAACAAAAATAATCTTAATTACTGCAATTTCACTCATCCTTGCCATTAGCACAATCTCTTTGATTAGTTTTATTAATATGAAAAAAATGGCAGATAATTTAACAAAAACTATTTTTATTAAAAAATTAAAAGGTGACATCAACGCTGCAGAACTTTATTATCAAAAATTTTATGGTAGACTAAAACTACTCAATGGCGAGTTAGTTGATCAAAACAACCAAAAAATCGCTGGAGATTTCCGAATGGTAGACCAAATACTTCTCCAATTAGACACTGTTGCCACAATCTTCGTTAAAAAACATGATGACTTTATTAGAGTAGTTACAAATATAAAAAAAGAAGATGGCAGTAGAGCCATTGGAACAAATCTCGGTAAAGATAGTGCTGCTTATGATTCAGTCCTCAAAGGAGATTTATATATAGGAGAAGCTAATATTTTGGGGAAAAACTACTTGACTGCATATCAACCAATCAAGGATAACCAGCATCAAGTGATCGGGATTCTCTTTATCGGAGTAGAAAAAACAACTGCTGAGATGATTCAAAATCAATATATAAGAAATAACACTACTACAATTATCCTCGTTACATTGCTAATTACTATTATTTCCATTATTTTCATCGCTTATTTTATTAAAAAATTATTATTAAAGACAATTGACAAAATCTCC
>JBFYZC010000236.1:0-3085 GCA_041309705.1 Bacillota bacterium
GAAACCTGTTGGGAAAGTTAAGCAAGCTTGCTTGATTCACCGGGAAGCTTACTTTTGAAAATATATCTTTGGCGTAGCTTTGAAGAAGAATTGCTAATGAGGCGAGATGGTGCTTGAGATAAAAATAGTCTTTACGATTTGCAGGGTAACGATGCAAAAAAATTATAGTTGAAATATTAGTGATTGAGGGATGATTTTCCAATTAAGGAATTTATTTTTCTATTGATATTATGGCAAATAAGCCAACGCAAATACCATAATTTACTAAATTTTACTTGAAAATTACAGCACCAATGATTTATAACAAAAGATCAGAAGTTGGTTTTTTAAATATAGAGTGAAAAATGGAGGCAAAGTTAAAAATGAACCGTTTGTTACTGATTTTAGGTTTAGGGATGGTTTTGTTAATGAATAGTGCGTTGGGCTTAACAGCTAAGATTTCTCAGCCACAGATTCCCAAAGAGTATGATAATGTTTGTGACCAGGATTTAACTGGTCTGGATTTCTCAAACCATCAGGGATTAATTTCTAAATTGGTCTTTAATCAAAAGACCATCTGGCCAGATAAAAAGAGACTTCCAAGTGGTGAAGAACCAGATGAAATTATGAAGTTAGGCATGAATCCTGGACTTGGGGTACGCAAACTACATGCTCAAGGAATTACTGGCAAGGGAGTTAACTTGGCGGTGATTGACCAACCGTTATACAATAATCATCCGGAGATTAAAGGTAAAATTGTAGCATATTTTAATGCTAGTGGTAATGTAGTAGGGAGGATGAATGGAACTGCAATTCTTAGTCTTTTAAGTGGTAAGAATATCGGAACTGCTCCAGGAGCGAAGATTTATTATGCTGCAGTGCCAACTTGGACTGGTGATGGTGCTTATTATGCTAAAGCCTTAAGATGGATTATCGAACAGAATAAGCTGTTAGCAGAGCGAGATAAGATTCGGGTGGTCTCAGTCTTGACTTCTTTAAGCAGGAATCAGTGGCTTTGGAATACTGCCTGTAAAGAAGCTGAGCAGGAGGGGCTTCTGGTATTAGATAATACTCCAGAACGAAAACTTTTTATCCCGGCACTTTATGAGTTGAATAATCAGGAGGCAGTTGGTCGCTGTGTGCCATGTAATTTGAGTGAATCAGGTTATCTTTTAGTACCTGCGGCGGCGCGTACGGTAGCGATCGAGAAGACACAAGGGGTGTTTGATTATCAATATAATGGCGGTGGTTTTATTAGTTGGAGTCTGCCTTATGCGGTTGGTGTACTTGCTCTAGGATGTGAGGTGGCACCAAAAGTTAATGGTGAGGATATGGCAGCAATGCTCTTTATGTCAGCCTATGAAGACTTTAATCATCAAAAATATATCGATCCGGTAGAGTTTATTAATCTGGTCAAGGCTTATAAAGCAGGCAAGATTGACCTGAATCAGTCTAAGAAATATCAGCGTAAACCTACGAAGGACTATTTTAGTCTGCGGTTGGAAGCATTATTAGGAGCGAGCAAAGAGGAACTGCTGGGGTTTTTGGGTGAGCCAAAGAAGTATCTCTGGGAGAATAAAGCGTATAAATCTGACCAATTACCATCAATGTATCTTGCGGTATATCGTGATGATTTTCATGTTTTGGTTAGCAATGGCAAAGTAGTTGAGTTACGCTTTATCAGTCCAAAGTATCAGTTACGTGGTAAATTACGTTGTGGCAGTGGTTTGAAAGAGGTACTTGAGTTATTGGGGAAACCCAAAGAAGTCGTAATTGGGCAGAAATGTGACTATCGAAATGGAGTGCTTTATCAGGATATTGATGGCAAAAAGGGATACTGCTATTATGCGCAAGCGAGTCAGAAGATACGAGTTTTCTGTCTGAATAATCAAGTGAGTGCAATGTATTTCTTCATTGATTAGTTAATTATAATCTTTAATCATCAGGGTTACTCGATATTTTGGAGTTGCCCTGATTTTTATTTGAAAATATTTTTTAAAATTACCGAACCATTTAACATTTGAAGGTGTATCTAAAGTGATTTGAAAATTTTTTCAATGTAATATAAGGAGGAAGTCAACGAGTATGAAAAAATGTAAAGAATGTGGAAAAAATGTTAGTTCGACAGCGAAGATCTGTCCTAATTGTGGTAGAAAATTAAAAATGGGGTTTGGTCAAAAGTTACTCATTACTCTCGGTGTATTAATAATTATAGGGGTGATTGGAAGTTCATCCCAAAATAATAAAAATAAACCTGTATCTAATACTACTAAAGAAAATTCAGCCAAGCAAGAAGTACCCAAGAAATGGACTGAAGTTTACTCTTTTAGTGGTAACGGAATGAAAAAATCACCGGCTTTTGAGTTGCAAGGAAATTCTGCCAAAATACGTTATAAATATACTACTCCTGAAGGGCTGGGAATAGGTATTTTTTCTGTGTATGTTGTGGAAGAAGGCACTGATTTAATGCAAGAAGGAGGATTTCCTGAAGTCATGTCACAGAGTGATGAAGAAAGCGAAAGTTCAATTCAAAAAAGTGCAGGACGTTATTATCTCTCGGTTAATGCTACTGGAAATTGGAAAATTACAGTAGAAGAAATGAGATAGAATTTAAAAATGGTAAAGGAAGTGTTTAAATGAGAGTTGATTTAGATAAAGCGATTAATGAAGCAAAGAGTAATAAAAGACTAGCTCCACTCTTGGGAAAAGGTATATTTGAAATGGTTGAGCGACAATTAAAGAATAATGAGGAAATAAAATACTTAATTTCAGTTAATGCTGGTAATATTACTAAAAGTGAAGCAATTAGAGTAGAACCTTTTAGTATGAGTAATAAAACTCCAGGCATTTTAGTAATTACCACTAAGCGAATTTTACATTGTTCTAAGATAATGTTTAATACAAAGGTAGAACAAATATCGATAGAAAATATTAATAATCTTGAATCTAGGGGTACCATATTAGCTTCTGTTTTACGTATTCAATCAATGACTAATACTATGGAGATAGATTTATCAGCTAAAGAAGTTGAAAAAATTTCAAACATAATTTATGATTTAATGGAAAGCTCAAAAAGTAGCCCAGTTCCTTCAGATCGGAAGAGCAC
>JBFYZC010000237.1:0-2971 GCA_041309705.1 Bacillota bacterium
ACTTATCTTTAATGAACGGGTACAATTAGATCTTGATCCAGATCCAATTAAGAATTTTCAACTTTCCAATTGTACGATTGATAAATCTAAATTGGTGCAGTTAGTAGGGCGGTGTGCTCGAGTCCACTCAGTTACTAAAACTGCCCAAATTTTGGATCAGATTAAGCGACTTGGGTTCCGTTTTGCGACTCAATCAGGAACGACAATCGCGATTAATGATATTACTGTTCCAGAACAGAAAAAAGATATCTTAGCAGGTGCAGAAAAACAAGCAGAACAGGTTGAGGAACAGTTTCGTCGTGGTCTGATTACCAGTGATGAGCGCTACCAACGTTTTATTGATATCTGGACCAAAGCTAAAGAACATGTTACCGAGGCAATGAATCGTGGTCTGGATCGTTTTAATCCAGTCTATATGATGTCAAATTCCGGAGCGCGTGGTAATCCAGCGCAGTTAGCTCAGTTAGCAGGGATGCGTGGGTTGATGTCAGATCCCACCGGTCGAATCATTGACTTACCAATTCGTGCTAATTTCCGTGAAGGATTGAATGTGTTGGAGTTCTTTATCTCCACGCATGGAGCACGTAAAGGTTTGGCTGATACTGCTTTACGTACCGCAGACTCAGGATATTTGACCCGACGTTTGGTTGACGTTGCACAAGACGTAATTGTGCGTGAAGATGATTGTGGTACTTCCGACGGGATTGTAGTTGGTGCAATCATGGAAGGTAATGAGGCAATTGAAAAATTACGTGAACGAATTATTGGTCGTTTACCAGTGGAAGATGTGATTGATCCTGAGACCAAAGAGGTTATTGTCAAAGCCAATGAGGAGATCACGGAAGAAATTGCTGATTTAATTGATAAAGCCGGAATAAAAGAAGTATTTATTCGTTCGATGCTTACCTGTCGCAGTCGTTACGGAGTTTGCATCAAGTGCTACGGACGTAATTTGGCTACCGGTCGGATGGTAGATATTGGTGAAGCTGTAGGGATCATTGCGGCACAATCAATTGGTGAACCAGGTACTCAGTTAACAATGCGTACCTTCCATACTGGTGGTGTTGCGGGTGATGATATTACTCAAGGTCTACCTCGTGTCGAAGAACTATTCGAGGCTCGCAAACCGAAAGGTCAAGCAATTGTAAATGAAATTGCGGGTATCTGTCGGATCTCTGAAGTAAAAGGAATTCGACGCATCAGCGTTCTGGCTGATGATGGAGAAGAGAAAGTATATCAAGTACCATTTGGTTCGCGTATTAAATTTAAAGATGGTGCAACAGTGCAAGCTGGCGATCTTTTAACTGAAGGTTCAGCAAATCCGCATGATATTTTAAAAGTTAAAGGCAGTCAGGGAGTGCAGGTCTATTTAGTTCAGGAAGTACAGAACGTCTATCGCTCTCAGGGTGTTTGGATTAATGATAAACACATTGAGGTAGTGGTTCGCCAGATGTTACGCAAACGTAAAGTGGAGGCTTCTGGAGATACTGAGTTACTGATTGGTAGTTTAGTAGACTTCTTTGAACTTGAGGATGAGAATAATCGCGTGGCGGGGTTTGACGGTGAGCCAGCGGTAGCACGTCCAGTACTACTTGGAATTACCAAGGCATCATTGGCGACAGATAGTTTTCTTTCAGCAGCTTCCTTCCAGGAAACCAATCGTGTGTTGACTGAGGCTTCATTACGTGGCAAGATCGATCCGCTGCTGGGCTTGAAAGAGAATGTAATTATTGGAAAGTTAGTTCCAGCAGGTACAGGAATGTCACGTTATCGTAACGTCAAGATTAGTTCTGAATAAATTCTTTGATGTAGGGTCAATTTTTTGATTCTACATCAAAAATCATGCTTTTTAATAAATATTTTGTTGACATGCTAGTCCATAAATGATAAACTATATTAGTGTTTGATTTTGGGAATTTTTATGAAATTTTGATGTGCAGCGGAGGATAAACGATGCAGCCAATCAAGGATGCATCCTGCAAAATCGTGGGTTTAAAGCAAACATTACGGGCGATGCAGCAGGATTTAGTTAAAGAAGTTTATCTTGCTTCTGATACTGAAGAGCATGTGCTCCGTAAAATTTCTGAGGCATGCCGTGAAAAAGCTGTCCCTTTAATTCAACTACAAGTAACCAAGAAAGAACTAGGGCGCTTTTGTCAAATAGAGGTAGGCGCAGCTATTGTGGCTATAATGAAAAATTGAAGTTTGATAAGTTGGAAGGAGGTGGGCTATATGCCGACAATTAACCAGTTAATTAAGAAAGGTCGAGAAAAAGTAACTCGTAAAAGTACTGCTCCGGCTCTGGGTTGGACCTATAATGTTAATAAGGAACAGATGATTAAGACTGATGGAAGTCCACAAAAAAGAGGCGTTTGCACTCGTGTCTCAACAGTAACCCCTAAAAAACCAAATTCAGCATTACGTAAGGTTGCCAGGGTACGCTTAACTAATCGGATGGAAGTAACAGCATACATTCCGGGTGAAGGTCATAACTTACAAGAACACTCAGTTGTGTTGATTAGAGGTGGTCGTGTAAAAGATCTTCCTGGTGTTCGTTATCATATTGTACGAGGTACTTTGGACACTGCTGGGGTGCAAAACCGTAAACAAGGTAGATCAAAATACGGAGCAAAAACACCTAAAGCTGTTGCAACTAAGAAGAAATAAAGAGGGGGAATTTCCGTGCCGCGTCGTGGCTCAGTTGTTAAAAGAGAATTACTACCTGATCCGATCTTTGGAAGTAAACAGGTAACTCAATTTATCAACGGAATTATGCTTGATGGCAAACGTGGTGTTAGCGAAAAGATTTTTTATAACGCGATGGACATCATTGCTGAAAAATCAGGCAAAGAACCGTTAGAAGTCTTTCAAACAGCCATGAAAAACGTGATGCCAATTCTTGAAGTTAAACCCCGTCGAGTCGGTGGAGCAACTTACCAGGTACCAATCGAAGTGCGTGCTGAACGTCGTT
>JBFYZC010000238.1:0-5323 GCA_041309705.1 Bacillota bacterium
CGTGCTTTAGCGGAACATCTTTTGATGCAGGAGCGAAAGATTCGGAATGAAGTGGATTTTTTACGAGAGCAACATCTAATTATCTGTCTCTCTGATGGAATGCAGGTAACTCCAGAAGGTGAAGCGTTACTTTGGGAGATGGAACAGTACATTCGTGATCTGCAAGGTTTGAACTGCTTAGAAGAAGAATTGATGCAGATTTTTGGAATTAAAAGAGTAATCGTAGTCCCTGGAGATGCTGATACAGATGTTGCAGTTAAGAAAGATTTAGCCCGAATTACGGCTGATTTTCTTCATCAAGAGTTGAATGAAGGGGATATTCTGGCAGTTACCGGGGGAACTACTCTGGCAGAAGTGGGAGAAGTCTTAACGGCTACACCACAACCAAAACGAGATATTATGGTAATTCCTGCTCGCGGTGGCTTGGGAGAAGAGGTTGAAATTCAAGCAAATACAATTGCAGCGAATATTGCCAAAGGTTTAGGGGCAAATTATCGTTTGTTACATGTCTCGGATGATCTGGGAATCGAAACGATGCATACCATGGCAGCCGAACCGAAGATTAAAGAGATCTTGGAGATGTTGCATCGGGCTGATATGATCTTACATGGAATAGGTTCTGCACCAGAGATGGCAAGACGTCGTGGCATGGCAGCAGAAAAAATTAATGAATTGCTTGAAGCAGGAGCAGTAGGCGAAGCATTTGGATATTATTTTGATCTAACTGGTCAAGTTATCTATACTACGAATAGTTTGGGACTGCAACTAACCGAGCTTTCACTAAACAAACGAGTGGTAGCAGTGGCAGGTGGTAAAGCCAAAGCTGCAGCAGTAAAAGCTGTTTTAAGTAATGCGGCACGAGAAGTATTAATAATTGATGAAAGTGCGGCACGAGAAGTATTGCAGTTAGCAAAGAACCAAAGATAATCTCAAGCTTTTAATTACTAAGTTAATGTATTCAAGGATTCTTTTGAGAGCATCAGTTAGCTCCCTTGATATCAGACTTAACTGACCTGCTCGTAAAAGTTTTGCTTGAATTATTTTTTTCACTTATAAAAAATCAGTGTAAAAACTAAAGGGGGATGTTTAATTTGAACAAACTATCAATTAACGACATCAATGTTCAAGGGAAACGGGTACTTGTTAGGGTGGATTTTAACGTTCCAGTAGATGAGAATGGTCAGATTACTGATGATCGTCGTATTCGTGCAGCGATTCCGACGATTGAAAAATTATCAAGTCAGGGTGGCAAGGTTATTTTAGTCTCACATTTTGGTCGTCCCAAAGGTGGACCAAATGATAAATATCGCATGGACAATATCGGGAAGCGTTTGAGTGAATTAATGAACAAACCAGTAGTCAAAGTGAATGACTGTATTGGTGCTGAGCCAGAAGCTGCAATTGCCGCACTTCCCGCAGGTGGAATTCTGCTTTTAGAAAACGTACGCTTTTATAAAGAAGAAGAAGCCAATGAGCAAGAATTTGCTAAGAAATTAGCTGCTCTGGCTGATGTTTATGTTAATGATGCTTTTGGTACTGCTCATCGTGCACATGCTTCAACTGCAGGAGTTGCTAATTATTTAAAACCAGCTGTTTCAGGGTATTTAATGCAAAAAGAGATTGAGATCATGGGCAAGGCATTATTGAAACCAGAACGTCCTTTTGTAGCAATTTTGGGCGGAGCCAAAGTAGCTGATAAATTAGGGGTCATCAAGAATCTGTTATCCATGGTTGATACCCTGATTATTGGTGGCGGAATGTCTTATACCTTCTTAAAAGCTAAAGGATATGAGATCGGAAAATCTTTACTTGATAAAGAGAAGATTGAATTTGCGAATGAGATGATGGCAATGGCAGAAGCTAAAGGCGTGAAGCTCTTATTGCCAATGGATATTCTTGTTGCTGATAGTTTTGATAAACCAACCATGTCCAAAGTAGTCGCAGCAAACCAGATTCCAGCAGAACTTGAGGGTGTGGATATTGGACCGGAGACAATTAAACTCTTTACTCAAGAAGTATTGGGTGCTAAAACAGTAATTTGGAACGGTCCAATGGGTGTCTTTGAAGTACCACAATTTGCTAATGGAACACGTTCGGTAGCAGATGCATTAACCAAATGTCAAGGTACCACGATTATCGGTGGTGGAGATTCAGCCGCGGCAATTGAACAAATGGGTTTTGCTGAACAAGTAACTCATGTTTCAACTGGTGGTGGAGCTTCTTTGGAATTTTTGGAAGGAATTGAACTACCAGGAGTAGCTGCTTTAACTGATAAATAATTCTTGTAAAGGAAGTGAATTTAATGCGTAAACCAATTATCGCCGGTAACTGGAAGATGCATAAGACAATTCCAGAAGCAAAGGCATTAGTTAATGACTTAATGAGCAAACTAGCAGAAGTCGATCAGGTTGAAGTAGTTTTTTGTCCACCTTTTACTGCCTTAGCGACTGTTAAAGAATTAGTCTCCGGTACCAAGTTTGGTGTGGGAGCACAAAATCTCTTCTGGAAAGAGCAAGGTGCTTTTACTGGAGAGGTTTCACCATTAATGTTAGCTGAGCTTGGTTGTGATTATGTGATCATTGGTCATTCGGAACGTCGTCAATACTTTGGTGAAACCAATGAAACTGTCAATCAGAAAGTTAAAGCTGCTTTGGCGGTAGGAATCAAGCCAATTATCTGTGTAGGAGAATCTCTGGAAGAACGCGAAGCTGGAGTGACTAATTCCTTGCTTAAAACTCAGACGGAAGCTGCTTTAGCAGAAATCGAAGCCAGCAAAATTGCAGAGATCGTAATTGCCTATGAACCAATCTGGGCAATTGGAACTGGACGCTCTGCTTCGGCAAATGATGCTAATCAAGCAATTGGCTTTATTCGTCAAACCGTCGCCGGTTTATATGGTGCTGCAGTGGCAGATACGGTAAGAATTCAGTACGGTGGCAGTGTTAAACCAGAGAATGTGAAAGAGTATCTGTCACAACCAGAGATTGATGGTGCTTTAGTAGGTGGTGCGAGCCTGGAGGCAGAATCATTTGCTAAATTAGTAAAGTATTGAGGATTTGCGGAGGAATTATGTATCGACCAGTAAGTTTAATTATATTGGATGGTTGGGGTGAGAATCCCCGTAATGAAGCCAATGCTATCAAAGAAGCGAAAACTCCTTATTTAGATAGTCTTTTTCAAGATTATCCTCATGCCACCTTACTGGCTTCAGGTGAGGCAGTAGGGTTACCTGAAGGTCAGATGGGTACTTCTGAGGTAGGACATTTGAATATTGGCGCGGGACGGGTTGTCTATCAAAGTCTGGTACGAATCTCCAAAGCTTTGCGTGAAGGAGAGTTAAAACAAAATACCGTGCTTAATGAACTTTTTCAGACAGCAGTTGCCGAAAACCGTCCTTTACATCTGATGGGGCTGGTTTCCCCAGGTGGGGTTCACAGTCATACCGAGCATCTCTACGGACTGATGCAACTGGCAAAGGAATTTGGAGTGAAAAAGGTTTTTATCCATGCTTTTTTGGATGGACGTGATACCCCTCCCGCCAGTGCCAAAGAGTATTTAAAAGATCTTGAAGAGGTCTGTCAAACCAAAGGAATTGGTGAGATTGCTACCATTAGTGGACGTTATTATGCGATGGATCGTGATAACCGTTGGGATCGCGTTGAGAAAGCATATCAAGCAATGGTTGATGGGATTGGCGAAGAAGCTGATTCGGCTCAGCAGGCAATCATGAATTCTTATGCATGTGAGATTACCGATGAATTTGTTCTGCCAACCGTAATTAAAAAGAGTGGTCAACCAGTAGCCACGATTAATTCGGGAGATCCGGTACTCTTCTTTAATTACCGCCCTGACCGTGCACGTGAGATAGCGCGGGTTTTTGTTGATCCAGAGTTTAGTGGTTTTCAAACTACACAAGGATTTCTTAAAGCCAAGTATGCTTGTATGACTCAGTATGATGAAAAGCTCGAAGTACCATTGGTTTTTCCACCCGAAGTTAAGATGAAGAATATCCTCTCTGAAGTACTAGGGAATCATGGACTGAAACAATTGCGCATTGCTGAGACTGAAAAGTATGCTCATGTAACCTTCTTCTTTAATGGTGGCGAAGAAGTACCATTCCCGCTGGAAGAACGGATCTTGATTCCTTCTCCCAAAGTAGCTACCTATGATCTAAAACCAGAGATGAGTGCTTTAGAAGTTACTGAGGCGGTTTTAGAACAGATTGAGCAAGAGAAGTTTGATGTGATTATTATGAACTATGCGAACTGCGATATGGTGGGGCATACCGGAATCGAAGCGGCAGCGATTAAGGCAGTGGAGACGGTTGACCAATGTCTGGCTCAAGTAATTCCAGCGATTTTAGCCAAAGGCGGGGCAGTGATCGTAACAGCTGATCATGGCAATGCTGAGCAAATGGTGGATTATCAAACTGACGAACCATATACGGCGCACACTACTTTTCCAGTACCAGTATTGGTGGCAGGAGTTAAAGAATCAGTACAGGTTAGAAATGGTATCTTGGCTGATCTCGCTCCGACACTACTTGAGTTACTGGAAATTGAAAAACCAGTTGAAATGACTGGCAACACTCTATTGATCAAAGAGAAGTAAAAAAATATATATAATTTTAGGAGGAAGATTTAAAGATGACTTCAATTATTGATGTTTATGCTCGCGAAATTCTCGATTCCCGTGGTAATCCTACTGTTGAGGTAGAAGTGGAGTTGGCTGATGGTAGTATTGGACGTGCGGCAGTTCCTTCTGGAGCTTCCACCGGTGCTTTTGAAGCAGTTGAGTTGCGTGATGGTGATAAAAAACGTTATCTCGGTCGTGGTGTGCAACAGGCAGTGGAAAATGTAAATAACGAGATCGCCGCAGAGATTGTAGGTTTAGATGCACTTGATCAAGTTACTGTAGATCGAGTGATGTTAGAGCTGGATGGTACTCCTAATAAAGCTAAATTAGGTGCTAATGCAATTCTTGGAGTCTCTTTGGCAGTGGCAAATGCTGCGGCAAAGAGTTTGGGAATTCCCCTTTATCGTTATCTGGGTGGCGTGAATGCCAAACAATTACCAGTGCCAATGATGAACATTATTAACGGTGGTAAACATGCTGATAACAGTGTGGACTTACAGGAATTCATGATTATGCCAGTCGGTGCCAGTAGTTTTTCAGAGTGTTTACGTTGGGGTGCTGAGATCTTTCATGCACTGAAGAAAGTCTTAAAAGATAAAGGTTATGGAACTGCAGTTGGTGATGAAGGTGGTTATGCACCAAATCTGAAGAGCAATCAAGAGGCTTTAGATGTAATTATGGAAGCAAT
>JBFYZC010000239.1:0-5594 GCA_041309705.1 Bacillota bacterium
ACCACCCTGACTCACCACTTCCGAGAGTGCTACCCTGACGCCTTTTGCCTGACAGAGCTCGCGCAGGAGAGTTAATTCCGCCTCAGTATCACTGGGGAAACGATTCATTGCTACTACTACTGGCAGTTGATACAGTTCTTTCAAATTATAAATATGTTTCTGTAAATTAGCAAAACCATTCTGCAGTGCAGCAAGGTTTTCCTGATTCAAATCGGCTGCCGCGATGCCACCATGCGATTTCAAAGCCCGTACCGAAGCCACCAGAATCGCCACATCCGGCTTAAACCCACCTACACGAGTGACAATATCAAAAAACTTCTCCGCGCCTAAATCAGAAGCAAAACCACCCTCAGTTACCACATAATCGGCTAATTTCAATGCCATTCGCGTTGCGATAATTGAATTATTCCCATGCGCAATATTTGCAAACGGTCCACCATGAATCAAGGCAGGTTGTCCCTCAATCGTCTGCACCAGATTAGGTTGCAACGCTTCTTTCAAAAGTACCGCCATTGCTCCAACTGCCTTCAGATCTCTGGCATAAACCGGTTCACCCTGACGATTATACGCCACCAGAATCCGTCCCAACCGTTCCTTCAAATCCGCAATACTCTCACTCAAACAAAGAATTGCCATCACTTCCGAAGCAACCGAGATATCAAAACCACTCTCCCGCATCACTCCATTACCGGTATTCCCCATCCCGATCACCATCTGACGCAAGGCACGATCCGAGATATCCATCACGCGCCGCCAGATAATTCGTTTTGGATCAATTTCCAAATCATTTCCCTGGTGCAGATGATTATCGATCATTGCGGCGAGTAGATTATGTGCGGCAGTTACTGCGTGAATATCCCCAGTAAAATGAAGATTAATCTCTTCCATTGGTAATACCTGTGAGTATCCGCCACCTGCTGCGCCACCTTTCACTCCAAAAGTCGGTCCTAGTGAAGGTTCACGCAAGCATAACATTACTTTTCGGTTTAGTTTTCCCAACGCCTGTGCCAAACCCACTGCTGTGCAGGTCTTGCCTTCACCTGCTGGTGTTGGAGTCATTGCCGTTACATAAAGCAACTTTCCATTCGGTTTAGTAGCAATCTGCTCCCAGAATCCCAGGGTCACTTTTGCCTTATACTTGCCGTATGGCTCCAAATATTCATCAGGAATCCCTGCCTTTGCCGCAATCTGCTCAATCCGTTGCAATTTACACCCTTGAGCAATCTCAATATCTGACAGCATTGATTTTTCTGCCCCCTCTTCTTCATTTACCAGACTTTTTACATTATACCAAATTTCCCAGTCGAAAGACAATCATTTCTACTGAGTTGTAACAAAATTTAGCATCACCGTCATCAGAACATTAGTTCTGAGTTGGAATATAAAAAAAGCTTCATAAACAAGTTTTTAATGTTTATCAAGCTTTTTTAGATAGTTCACTTAATAAGGAAGATCGACTGTAATTTTCTTCATCTCATGTTGATTCCCATCATAAGCATTGATCCATACATCAGCATAAACTGGATAGTTAGAACTTTCACCAATAGCTACGCTATGACGAAGGTCAATAGTAACACTTTTTGAATTTTGAGCAACTAAGGTATCACTTGGATTCACTACGCTTCCTTGTGCATAATGTACAATTGATTTAGCGTAAATTTTATCAACATAACCATCGGCATAAATATTCAAGTGAACATAACCATACCCACCTGTTACTTCAGTGGTTACCGTGATTCCATTCACTACCAATGTTCCTGAATTACTAGTACTTGTAAGTTGATTAGCTTTCGCGCTTACATTTTGATCAGTTTTTACGCTTACATTTTGTGACATTTGTTTAACTTCATTATTACTTCCATTACATCCAGTAATCACTGTAACTGCAAACATTGCTAATACTGTTACTCCAATCAAACGCAATATTCTCGAATTTTTCGACATAATAAACTCCTCCAATAATTTATTTAAAAACCCTGTAATATAATAGCATTAAATTTAATAGAAATCAATAATATTTTTTAAAAATAAATAATTGTTAATAGAAAATATGTTAATATAATTGTCGCTCATCAACTCCATTCCGACCGTCTACATTGATGATTCAACTCATTTAAGACCTCAATCTCATTTTCACTGCAATTCAAAAGAACACCAACCTTGATCTGACAATCTTTACAAAATAATTCCGCTGTTTTCAACTGTAAATTAAGATTTTTAAGATAACCATTACTATTAGACAAAATGGTTGGTAACCCCATCTTCATAAAACAATTCATCTCTTCAAATTTCAACATGGTATTTCCCAAAATTGTATTAATTAGCTCACAGACTGCATCATTCAGATATTCTGCCCTCTGCTCCTCACTAACCTCAATTAAAATCATCTTCTCAAACAGTTGGTTTGCTGCTACCTGATTAAAACTAAACATCACTAAACCGTCAATTACTCCTTTAACACTACTTAAGGCAGTAATTTCATTAAAATCGATCTTCTCTGCTGACTTAACCAGACTGTCTTCAAACCACAAAGCAGACTGCTCAAAGATAAGCTCTTTTGCCGCAAAAATAATCTCCTCCATCCACTCAGTAGAACTTAGCACCGAATCAAGTGCCGATTGTTTTTTGGGCAAGGTAATTGTAAATCTAGTCCCCTGACCCAAGCAACTCTCAACCCCAAGATATCCTCCGGCTGCAATCACAGTAGCTTTAACCGCAGCTAACCCGACTCCACGTCCCGAGATTGATGTCACTATCTCTTTGCAGCTCATCTGGTCAAGAAAGATCAACTCGAGCTTTTCAGTTTCATTCATGGCTAATAGTTCCATTTCATTATAAAAACCTTTTTCCAAGGCTTTCTGCTCCAGAAGTTCTAGATCGATGCCACGCCCATCATCGGCAATTATAATCTGAAAATATTCCTCTAAATCACGAATTTCGCAAGAGATCTCACCTAATTCTGGTTTCCCTTGCGCCATTCGTTCTATCTCAGTCTCAAGCGCATGATCGACTGCATTACGAAAAAGATGCACCAAGACCTTGAAACAATCTCGATAGTCTCGTTCATCGACAAAAATCTGATCACCCTTAATCACTAAAGGCTTCAGTCCTTTTTCCAAACGTTCAGCTAACTTCATGGTATAATCAGCATAATGTTCTAATAGTTCATGAATTCCTTTATACCTTAAACTGATAATCAACGGGAGAATTGCCTTTGCTTCATAAAGATTCAAATTGGTCTTAATCTCCTGTTCTAGCTGTTCCAAACGCTCCTTTTCAATACAGTACCTCGCTTGCTGCAGGAAAAAATCTTTACCTACATAATTTTCGATCAACTCCAATTCCTCTTGCAACCATCCCCAAAGCTCACTTTTTTTAATACCCAAAACAATTTCCCCAGCGTCATCCTTCAGCAATGCCTCTTCCAAGCAAGCAAGCCGTTCCACCAGTTGTAACATAAAATATTGACTAAAATTACATCTAAAAATACGAAGCTGTCGCAACAACAACTCCCCACTCAGCTCATTGCTCTGATTCACAAAAATTTGATAATCATGTACCAGACTCAAAAAAAGATCATGGTTCAAGACTATTTTGACTACCATTTTTAAATTTTTTCTCTCGCGCTCCATCTTTTTTTCCAATTCTAGTTTAGCAGTAATATCAGTAATCACGATGAGCATTATCATCTCTGATTCTTCTTTTTGAATCAGTTTATATTTTAGACTAATTGTTTGCTGACCGAGTACTACCTGTTTAGGCAAGAGTGGCAGATACACTTCCAGTTCTGCCTCATCCAGTTCAAAAAGTTTCCGCAGCAACTGATTGATAGACGCTTGCAGTTGTAGATCATTGGGATAAAGCAATGTAGTCAAACTTCGATTAGTTAGATTCATGCCAAAGAGTCGCTCGCATTCCAAGCTATACTCAGCTTGGATTAACAGATCACGCCCAATCGTTAAGATTCCCTGGTCAATATTATCAAAGACATTCTGCAATTTAAAAATTTTTAGCTGTAATTTTTGATGTGCCTCTCTGACCAAATCCTCATTAAGCTTCTGTTGCGTAATATCATGTAAGACCAATACACTCCCTAGTTCTTCCTGATATTCATTAAAGATTCTCACTCCAAAACCAAGTAGATAGACCTCTTCACCATCTTTAGTAATAAAATCAAGGCGATATGCATTAACAGAATTATGTTGAGTAAGCTCATTCAAAAACTCCTGCCAACCACCTTGATCTTTATTGATCTCTGATAATTTTTTTCCCAGTAACTCTGTTTTTGAATAACCAGTAATCAAGCTAGTAACCGGATTGATCTCTCTAATCATCAAATCATTATCCACAATCAAAACTGATTCCATCATTGTCTGCAACACATGATTAGCCGCAATTTCTTGTGTCAAATACATCAATTGATATTTATAATTCACCCACATCACAGCCAATTGGGTAATAACTGCATATATCATATCGTAGAAAAACAGCGCCTCCCCAGAAATACTCAAGCATGTCAGAGTAATATCTGTAACTGCTCTCAAACACGTAGTCCAGATAAAAAGATGCATTAAGGTACTAGCTTGTTTCTGTTCTCTGACCAAGGCAGTTCGCCGTCTCCACTTCAACAAAACTAACACTGATATTATCATATAGCCAAAGTAATAAAGATTAAAAAAAATCAACCACAACGAATGCTTGGTAAATAAAAGAGCAACTTCTTTTGGATTTAAACTAATTTTACTTGCATTAAGTTGATAATGATGCATTGATATAAAAAGCGACGGAAGATAAAGCGCTGGTTTCCGCTCATTAATTACAAAATTCCATCCAGCTGCAGTCCTCACAAATTTACCAATTCTCGGATTGGCATAATGAACTACAATTAATAAAGGAATCACCAGTAACAACAGTGTATATTTAAAATTCCTCTTGACCCAGTCATAATTGATTAACGTCAAACAAGCCATCAGGATACTGCTGTAAACCAAACAACCTCCTAGCAGATAAATTGCTCTCCAGATCATTGCCGATTCTGCATCTTTAGCAATCAGCATCATCCCATAGCCAAGACTCCACAGACCCAATTCAGCTGAAGATTTCAGAAAAATCTTATTAATAATGGCTTTTCGGTTCAAATTCCAGCCATAAATTCCTAAAAATATAAATAAAATAAAACTATATAAGTAAAAAACAGACCACCAATTCATAAATACATCATTCCTTATTAACTCTAATTTTCATTTATTTGCTAGCAAACTCTCCCCCATTTTCTTCTACACGTCGCTTCAAAAGCTCCAAATACTCACGAATCTCTTGTTCGAGCTTCTCAAGCGCTTCACACTTAATCATTATCTTTAATGGTTTAACATACATCAAGCCCTGCATCGCCAGATCAAACGTTTTCAGTTCCTCTTTACAAAAAGTAGAATTCAAAGCGATCACAAAACTTCCATTGACATTTTGAACCTCAAAAGTTGCTTGTTTAACTAAATTACTCTCTGCAACTTTTTCCTGTTTATTCTGAGCAAGACTCTTTCCTCCAGCAAAAACTTTATTCACGATATTCAGCACATTTTTAGCCTCAATCGGTT